>JAHEMU010000043.1 GCA_024643485.1 Cytophagales bacterium | reverse complement strand
CACCAAGGTTACGAAAGAGAATATCCTTTATCAATGTGGTTGGAGCCCATTTGAAGGCACTACTTTCAGTCATACCATCGAAAATACCTGGGTAAACGGACATATGGTTTGGGATAATGGCCAAATCATAGACGACAAAATGGGAGAGCGTTTATTATTTACAAGGTAAAAGGTTCATTTATTTAAAATCACGTACTGTTTTGACAGAATTGAAACCAATCAATTGGTGAAATTTTAAGTTAAAAAATGTAATTTTACGTTTAGAAACAACTAACCATTTTAACTTTAATATCATGGACTTCAATTATACCGAAGAACATCTGGCAGTGCGTGATGCCGCGCGGGATTTTGCTCAAACCGAATTACTCCCAGGTGTAATCGAGCGCGATACTCATCAAAAATTTCCAAAAGAACAGATAAAAAAAATGGGGGAGCTGGGATTCCTCGGTATGATGGTAGACCCAAAATATAATGGAGGAGGAATGGATACCGTTAGCTACGTATTGGCAATGGAAGAAATCAGCAAGATTGATGCCTCCTGCTCAGTAGCTATGTCTGTTAATAATTCATTGGTTTGTTGGGGTTTAGAAAAATATGGTACTGAAGCCCAAAAAGAGAAATATTTAAAACCTTTGGCTGCGGGAGAAATTATTGGAGCATTTTGCTTATCTGAACCAGAAGCAGGCTCTGATGCCACCTCACAACATACAACAGCTGAAGACAAAGGCGACTATTATCTTCTAAATGGCACTAAAAATTGGATTACCAATGGCGGTAGCGCTAGTGTTTATTTAGTAATTGCTCAAACCTATCCTGAAAAGAAACATCGAGGTATAAATGCCTTAATAGTTGAAAAAGGTATGGAGGGATTTGTTGTTGGTAAGAAAGAAGATAAGATGGGTATTCGAGGATCAGATACGCATTCACTTATGTTTACCGATGTCAAAGTTCCGAAAGAAAATAGAATTGGTGAAGACGGTTTCGGATTTACCTTCGCTATGAATACGCTAAATGGCGGAAGAATTGGTATAGCATCACAAGCATTAGGTATTGCTTCAGGCGCCTATGAACTGGCCCTTCAATATTCTAAAGAACGAAAAGCCTTTGGTAAGCCAATAAGTTATCACCAAGCCATCCAATTTAAATTAGCGGATATGGCAACTCAAATAGAAGCTGCACGTTTGATGATAATGAATGCTGCATTCAAGAAAGACCAAGGTGAAGACTTCGCTATGGAAGCGGCGATGGCAAAATTATTTGCTTCGGAAGTAGCACAAATGGTTACCACAGAAGCCGTACAAATACACGGTGGTTATGGATATGTAAAAGAATTCCATGTTGAACGTCTTATGCGGGATGCTAAAATTACACAGATCTATGAAGGAACATCAGAAATTCAAAGAATAGTTATATCTAGAGGGCTGCTGAAATAAATATAGTATAATTTCACCCTATAAATTGTATAATTAATATTTTATTTTGAAATTGCAGGCTACCTAAGAAGTAGGTTCATTTAAATGTTTTTGTCATGATATCAGAGAATTATAACAAAGTAATTGAGTCGCTTAACATTCGATTTGTTAAATGTGATAACATTACTATATACAGTTCTTTCAGTATTCGGGATTTTTCTGAATCTGAAAATGTGATAGTTTTTCTTAGAAGAGGCGTATTAAAATACGGTAAGAAAAATGAAGAAGTAAAAGAAGGACATGCATTAATGATCCCTGCTAACCGCAAGCAATACGTAGGATTCGGGAATGCTGGTGATCGTAATCCAGAAGTTTCTATGGAGGAATTCCGATTCAGAAAAAATGAATTCTTCAAATACAGCGAAGATGCTGGATCAAACAAAAGTCCAGTATGTGAAATAACACTCCTTACTTTTGACGCTCGTGTTTTTGACACAGTAAGCTTCTTCCACGCTCTTGAAATTCCTTCCTTTACGGTTGATCATCCAAAATTAAACAGCTTGATGTACGACATTATTGTTGAACAACAAGAGGTTAAAGATGGCTCACAACGAGTAATTAGTTTAAAAACAGATCATATCGTAATTGAAGTTGTTAGATACATCCTCGACAACAATTTGTTTGTTGAGAAAATGGTAACGAACAGTACTTATTTCAAAGACCCAAGACTTATTAAACTCTTTAAGTTTATAAAAGACAACCTAGGAGGAGAATTAAGTAATAAGCGCTTAGCAGAAATCGCTGACGTATCAGAAGATTACGTTGGTCAATATTTCAAAGCGTTAACTGGAATAAATCCTCAGGATTATATTGAATATCAACGAATGGAATATGCCGTTGATTTATTGCGTACCACCAAAGCGAGTATTCGTGAAGTAGGTAGATCATGTGGTTATAAAGACACCGCCTATTTCTGTCGTCGATTTAAAATGATGTACGGTATACCTGCAGGTAAAATGCGTAAACGTGAAACGTTAATGAATGTTTAAGGAATTATTCCTATCATAAATTTTTTCAGAAACCTCAATCATAAGATTGGGGTTTTTTTCTATGGCATTGCCGATAACTACAATGTCTGCCCCAGCGTCAAATGCATCCATTGCTTTGCCTGGGCTATCAATTCCTCCGCCAATAATTAGTGGTAATGAAACAGCTTTACTGACTTTATTGATCATTTTAGCCGTAATTGGAACTCCTCCACTTCCAGAATCGAGGTAAATTAATTTTAACCCGAGTAATTCACCCGCCATGGCAGTAGATGCAGCAATGCTGTACTTATCCGCAGGTATAGGTGTGGTGTTACTCATGTAGGCAACAGACGTTGCTACGCCTGAACTTATTAAAAGGTACCCAGTAGGCAGTACTTCTATGTTGCTATTTTTTAGTATCGGAGCGGCGACTACATGTTGTCCGATGAGCAACTCAGGATTTCTTCCAGAAATCAAACTTAAAAACAAAATACCATCCGCCGCTGAATCGATATGGAGATTACTTCCGGGAAAAAGAATCACCGGTATATCCGAATGCGCTTTTATATAATGAACAACGGAGCTTAAATTTGAAGTGGTGATGAGGCTACCTCCCACGAAAAAATAATCGAGATAACACTCATTGGCCATTTTTACCAAATTCTCTAATTCCTTTTCATTCTGAATTTTGTCAGGATCAATTAGAGTTGCCAATGCTTTTTTCCCAGATAAATGAATCTGATTTAGATCTTCAAGAAGCTCCATCAACTGTTTCATTTTTTTGGTTTTGTAAATATTCCACCAGCTTTTCTTTGGCGATTGCCAAAGCAAACATCATTGCTTGCTCCATGACCGTTTCTGTAAGTCTATCAAATATAGAAGGGGTCGACGCCTCAACCACCATTGGAGCCTGATTTACCTGACTTTGAATTGCTTTTTTTGATTTAGGTTCCTTTGTGCTTCCGCTTAGTATTCGGTAAATCAAATACGTACCGGCTAAAGCGCCAGTAATGATCAGTGCATTTTTACCTGTTTTCCCAAGCATTTGCTCTACGGCACGTAAACCGTGTTGAATCTCATCTCGATAACTTTCTGTTGCTTCGAGTAAATCCGCTTTTGTCGCATTTTTTTCCTTTGTTGCCATCAATTGGTCGTTGAGTTTTTAGCAATAAACGATTTAATCCTTTGTGTTAATTTTAACTTTTTATTAAATATCAAAAGCCCAGCAGCAGGGATGGCATAAACCAATCCAACAATTAAATACCCTAAGCCTTCCCCATCCAAAACAGATTCTAAATATACCGCTCCAGCAAAACTAAAAAGCATTAACGCAAACGCAAATAAAGCCACTAATACAAGTGCAAATATTGCTTTAGATGCTGCTTCGTACATTTCCTCCTTGGCTTCCATTTTCACCAATTCAATTCTGGATTCGATGTAGCCAGTAATGCTGTCTATCACTTTGTCGATCTTAAAATATTTTAATAATCCGCCTGTTTCCACTGTTTTTGTATATAAAGTAAAGGTACTCATTAAATTAAACAGCACAAAAAATACTTCAAAAGGTAATTAATATTAATTTTGCGTCAGAAAAATTTATGTAAGGCATTAATTTTCTTTTATATTTAACTGTACCTAACTTTTAACTATGACCTTTGAAATAATTGCTGGAGCGCTAAAAATCTTTGGAGCTTTGGGATTCTTCCTTTATGGAATGAAGATCATGAGCGAAGGACTTCAACAAGTTGCCGGCTCAAAAATGAGACAAATTTTGTCTGTAATGACCACCAACCGATTCACCGGCTTGGCGACTGGTTTCTTAATTACAGCCATTCTTCAGTCTTCTTCCGCCACCACGGTAATGACCGTTAGCTTTGTTAACGCAGGGATCATCAGTCTGGTAGAATCTGCCGGGGTAATGATGGGGGCAAATATTGGCACAACTATCACTGGTTGGTTGGTTTCATTGATTGGATTTAAATTCAAAGTAGCAAACATAGCCCTTCCAGCTATTGCTTTTGGATTGCCTTTTATATTTTCTCATAAGGATCATTGGAAAAAATGGGGTGAAGTAATTATCGGTTTTGCCCTTCTTTTCTTAGGCTTGGAAGCTTTAAAAGATGCCGTTCCTGATCTCCGAGAAAACGATGTAATTATTGGATGGTTACAGCAATTTAACCACCCTGGCTTCTTAACAAGATTGTTATTTGTAATGGTTGGTACCGTACTAACTGTTATTATGCAGTCGAGTAGTGCCGCAATGACACTTACGATAGCGCTTACATTAAAAGGATTACCGCTAGATATTGCCGCGGCAATGGTTTTGGGTGAAAATATTGGAACCACTATAACTGCAGAACTTGCATCATTGGTGGCAAATGTTCATGCCAAACGATCCGCCCGGATACACTCCTTATTCAATATTATCGGAGTAACATGGATGATTATTCTCGCTCCTTTTTTTATACAATTTATCAATTGGATTTTTCCTTTGGAGGCAACCGGAAATGCGAATCAATTTGCATTAGCCGCCTTTCATACCGGATTTAACTTATTAAATGTCATCTTTTTAATCGGTTTTGTAAACGTACTGGTGAAGATGGCAATACGAACCGTTAAAGTGAAAGGTGAGGATGATGAAGATTTTGCATTGGAATATATACAACAAGGAGTGTTCTCTTCGGCACCGCTCAACATTGAAGAAGCGAGAAAGGAAATTATTACTTTTAGTAATATAGTAGAAAAAATGCTTGCACAGTTGAATGAGCAATACACCTCTGATTCTGAAAAAAGGAGAGGAAAAATACATAAAAAAATTAAAAAAGGGGAAGATTTAACCGATGAATTGGAAACTCAAATAGCAGAGTTTCTAGCTAAAGTTTCAATGGAAAAACTAAGTGAAATTTCTTCCAGAAAGATTAAAAGTTACCTTTCCATCATTTCTGATTTAGAGCGGATGGCCGATATGATTTTCCGACTTTCCACTGATCTAAAACGCAAAGAACAGTTGAAAATTGCCATGAATGATGTCCAATCTGAAAATATCTTAAAGCTCTTCGAAAAGCTGAATAAAGCTTTCCAGGTGATGAAAAACAATTTGTTTATTGAGGAAATTACTCAAATCGACGAAGCCATAAAATTGGAGTCTGAAATTGATAAAACTGTTAAAAAATACCGTAAAGAACTTTTCAGCAACATTGATCAAACAGAATACGACGTTAAAGCAGGAATTGTATACCGTGACCTTTATAACGGTATAGAACGATTGGGTGATTACATCATCAATGTAAACGAAGCAGTATTAGAAATAGAACCTGAATAATTTTCAGGTTCTATTTCTTATGTTTTAACACTTTGGCATCTGAATAAAAGATGTAATTCTCCGCAATGTTTTTAGCGTGGTCTCCTACTCTCTCCAATTTTTTTATGGTAGAGTGAAGATACAGACAATCATGAATGGTGGAAGGATTTGCAAGAACATATTCTGCAATTACTTGCGATTTCTCTTTGTTGATTTGGTTCAGAACTTTGTCTTTAGCAAACAACTTTTTCATTTTTTTGCTATTATCGGTAGCATAAGCGTCAGCAATCAATTCCAACATTTCGATGGCTAGGTTGAACATTTCATCCGTTCTCACATTATCCATCAACGTCTTTTCTAATTTGTGATTGATGTTGAGTACATAATCGGCAATACTTTCTGCGTAATCTCCGATTCGCTCCAAGTCAGAGTTGATTTTCAACATACTAACGACAAATCGCAAATCGGTTGCCACAGGACTAAACCGAGCGATGGTATTTTCGCAATATTTATCAATGGTTAGCTCTAAACTATTCACACGCGTCTCAGTATGAATAATTTGATGGGCTAATTCCTCGTCTGAATTCATAAAGGAATCTCTTGATCTGGATAATTGTGCTTTCACCAGTTCAATCATTTCCAAAACGGCATCATTTATTTTTTCTATTTCTACTTCAATAGGATTCATATCATTCTTTATTTATTTGGTATCATCCAAATCTGCCACTAATATAATTTTCTGTTTTTTCTTTTTTAGGATTAAGAAAAATTTGTTTGGTTTTACCGTATTCAATTAGCTCACCCATGTAGAAGAACGCGGTTCTATCGCTTACTCTACTCGCTTGTTGCATATTATGAGTTACAATAATAATGGTATATTTCTCTTTTAACTCAAAAATCAATTCTTCAATTTTCGCCGTAGAAATTGGATCTAGTGCAGAAGCCGGCTCATCCATTAAAATAACGGATGGTTCTACTGCCAATGTTCTAGCAATACAAAGGCGTTGCTGCTGCCCACCTGAAAGCGCCAAAGCAGACTTTTTAAGATCGTCCTTTACTTCTTCCCAAAGCGCAGCTTGTCTCAAAGAACGCTCAGCCGTTTCTTCTAAATCTGATTTATTGGTAATTCCCTGGATTTTTAATCCATACGTTACATTTTCAAAAATGGATTTTGGAAATGGATTTGGTTTTTGGAAAACCATTCCGACTTCCTTCCTCAGTTGTTCTACTTGTACATTGGAAGCGTAGATGTTTTTATCATCTAGGAGAATATCTCCGGTTTTGGTAAAACCCTCGATATAATCATTCATTCGGTTAATTAACCTCAAAAAAGTGGATTTTCCGCATCCGGAAGGGCCAATGAATGCCGTTACAGAATTTGGTTTAATATCCATATCAATTCCTTTGATCACATGATGTGTGCCATAGTATGCATGAATATCTTTTGCTTGTATCTTAAATTTATTCGTTTCCATAACTCTGTTTACCATTTGACTTTTTTACTTGATTTATATCGGAAGTAAATGGCAATTCCATTCATAATAAATACAAAAATTAATAACACTAATATGGCCGCGGCCGCATTCACAATAAAGCCGTGTTGAGGCCTAGAAACCCAGTTAAAAATTTGCATAGGCAATACGGTAAATTCATCCATTGGAGTTTTTGCAACAAATGGAACATAGGCCAATGCGCCAATAACAATTAATGGAGCCGTTTCGCCTATTGCTCGAGCTAATGACAAAATGATTCCTGTAAATATACCACTAGAGGCAGCTGGTAACTGCTGTAACCAAATCGTTTGCCATCGCGTTGCTCCCATTGCGAGAGAGGCTTGAATAATAGACCTGGGAACTGCTTTAAGTGCTTCTCTAGTTGAAACAATGATGATTGGAAGAATCAATAAGCTCAAAGTAAAACTTCCGGCCAACAAACTACCTCCGAATTTCATCATTCTGACAAATATTTCCAGTCCCAATATTCCGTAAATAATTGATGGAATACCTGCAAGATTTGAAATGTTAATCTCGAGTAAATTAGCTAATCTATTTTTCTTGCTATACTCTTCCAGCCAAATAGCCGCTCCAATTCCAATCGGAATTGATGTGATGGAAGTGAGTCCAAAAATCCATAAGGAGCCTGTCCATGCGGTTAAAATACCTGCCTTCCCTGGTAATCGCGAAGGTAAAGAACTCAGGAACTGGAAATCCAACCTCGAAAATCCTTCGATGACAATTCCGACTAGAAATATTCCAAGGATTAACAACCCAAAAAAGGTCGCTCCGATTCCATAGATACGGAATAACTGATCCTTCCATTGATTTGTTGATGCCTTAATCATACTTTAATTTATATCTACGGTTCACATAAAAACTCACATTATTCAATATCAAGGTGAACACAAACAAGGTAAGCCCTGCAGCAAAAATCGTTTTGTATTCCAATGAACCATGAGGTACATCCCCTAAACTCACCTGTACGATGAAGGCAGTAATGGTTTCAATTGGAACGGTGGGGTCAAGCGTTAGCCTCGGCTGTTGGCCAGCGGCGATGGCAACAATCATTGTTTCACCAATCGCTCGAGATAAGGCTAATATCACGGATGATATAATCCCCGATGATGCCGCTGGTATAAGCACTTTAAATGATGTTTGCAATTTAGTAGCACCTAATCCATAAGATGCCTCGCGCAGTGAGCTTGGAACGGCTGCCAAAGCATCCTCGCTTAAGGACGAAATAAATGGAACAATCATAATTCCCATTACAATTCCAGGAGATAAGGCATTAAATCCGGATAACCCTGGAAAAATAGATTGTAAAAATGGAGTAACTACGATTAAAGCAAAAAACCCATAAACAACCGTAGGAATGGCGGCCAATATTTCCAATAAAGGTTTAACTACTTTTCTAAATGACTTTGGTGCATATTCATTTAAATAAATCGCGATGGTTAACCCAAGTGGAAGGGCAACCACAATAGCGACTACTGTAGTCAATAATGTTCCAGAAAGCAATGGTAATATACCAAAATGCTTATCGGAAAATAAAGGGGTCCATTCCTTGTCTGTTAAGAAATCGAATACTGAAACTTCTGTAAAAAAGGATATGGATTCTTTTAAAAGAACCCATATAATTCCGACTGTGGTTAAAATAGTTATTAACGCACAGAGAAAAAGTACACCTTCAATAATTTTTTCGCCTCTTTTCACCACGACTTCAAATTAAGACTTATTGTTTGCCTATAAAAGTATTAAACTTTTCTTGTTGTTTCGTATACTCTACAGCTGGTAACGGAATATATCCAACTTCTTCTGAAAGTAAACCTGCGTTTTCGATGTAGAAATTAATAAACTCAACAACCTCTGGTTTATCCTTAGCTAAAGAGGAAACATAAATAAATAATGGGCGGCTTAAAGGGCTATAGCTACCGTCTTTTACTGTTTCTAAAGATGGTTTAACCGCTGCAGTTCCATTATCAACAGCAACCAGTTTCAATTTGTCTTGATTTTCTTCAAAGTAAGCTAATCCAAAGAATCCCAATGAATATTTGTCTCCAGAAATCCCTTGAACTAATACGTTATCATCCTCACTAGCGGTATAATCACCACGGCTTGATCCACTTTCACCTGTAATTGCTTCTGTAAAATAATCGTAAGTTCCGGAAGCTACGCCAGGTCCAAATAAATGAAGTTCCTCTTCAGGCCATCCTTCACGTACTTGACTCCATTTGGTAATTACCCCTTGTGCAGATGGCTCCCAAATTTTCTTTAATTCTTCTAAGGTGATAGTTTCAATCCATGTATTTTCTGGGTTAACAATTACTGCCAATCCATCATAGGCTACGGTTAATTCTAAATAATCAATATTATTCGCTTTTGCACTGGTTGCTTCTGAATCTTTTATTGGTCTAGAGGCATCAGATATGTTAATTTCTCCACGAGAAAATTTCTTAAATCCGCCACCTGTACCAGACACCCCAATGGTAACCTTTACTTGTGGTTGTACCGATCTAAATTCCTCAGCAACAGCTTCTGTGATAGGATATACAGTACTTGATCCATCAATTGAAATATCTCCTGACAAAGAAGTGGCACTATTTTTGGATTCACTTCCTCCGCATGAGGTCATTAGTAAAGCCAATGAAATTGCCAAAATAGACGTGTTTAATGTTTTCATAATGAAAATGTTATTAATATTTATGCAAAGTAACTGTCTAAATAATGGACCTCCTAAATTTGTATGTTAAGGATATGTTAAGAAATTAATAATCCTTTCAAATAACTCGTTTTAGCTTAAATCTAGAGCCTAACGAGGAATAAAACTTGAAAATGCATAACTTGTAATTACGTTTTATTAGTTGGTTGAAATTTTAAATTAGTCGTTTATGAAAAACTTCCTACTTACCGCCTGTTTTCTGTCAATGGTTGTTGTAACCTTTGCGCAGGAAAGTTTTCATGTGGTTCATGTAAAAGGGACCGTAAAAATTAAAAGTTCTGGAGAATTGGTCACTTCAGGATCAAAAATATCCGCTGATACTCAATTATTATTTGGAGATGCTTCTTCAATGGCTGCCGTGATAAGTACAAAAAAAGGTAGATTCATTCTTGCGCCTTCTTCTTCAAAATCTGGAAGTTCTGAGCTTTCCTTTTATGTGAAAGACATTATAAGCGAAGCCTCTGGGAAACTGAGTACTCGAGGAATAAATAATACGCTGCTTGATTTGAGGCATTACTTAACCGGAAATCAAGTTTATTTAGATGGAGAAGGTAGAATTGAATTGAATTCAGTAAATATTCCTATGGATTTGGATCGGTTTTTCTTTATTCGTTATTCTTATGATAATCAAACCATAAATAAAAAGCTGTCTTTTGAAAAAAATGAATTAATAATCTCCGCCAATGAGATTTACCAGATCGATGGAACTGCTATAAATGAAAAAATGGTGCAGGATATGACCTTGTTTTATTACAATCAAGCGGAGAAACAAAGCACAGAAGTAGTTAAATTCCATCCCATCTTCCCTGAAAATACTACTTTGCTAACTGAAGTGGGAATGCTTATAGAATTCATGGAGTACGATACCGTTGAACAGAAAAAAGCAGATATCGAAGCATATATTAGTGACACTTATGGCAAAGTTTCTCAGGATAACCTCAACAAGTGGTTGAAAATTCATTTTAATATTTAACCATCATCTTGTGAACAGAAATAAGATTAAACTTCGTTTGTTTCTTTCATTTCTTCACGCAATTTGGTTGTTGATATTATCCTTTTGGTTGTTGAATTGGCAGTTTGTACATTGGGATGAGGGTGAAATCATTCAATTTGGGCCAGTTCTAAAAAAACTTATTTTGAACTGGGAAACAAAACCTCCCCAAGAGGACTTAATGTTTATCAATGTAAGTCACGATTACCAACTTGCAGAATTAACAGATGAATTTGGTTTTCCCATTGGGAATGAAGCCATTACCGACCGAGAAAAGTTAGCTCAGATTTTATCGATATTAGGAGAATCCAACACTCACAAAGGAATAATCTGTGATATTCGATTCGATTTGCCCTCAAGCCAAGATGCTGAATTGGAAAAATCTTTTAAAAGTGTCGAACGAATTTATGTGAGTAACCATCTGGAAAATAATATTCCAACTCCAATGGTCATTCAAGCCCCCAATGGAATTTCCGACTATCCCATTTCTGGAGGGGGATTTTTTAAGTTCAAATATCTCATCAACGATTCAATTAAAACAGTTCCATTACTATTGCATGAAACCCTTTCGAATACGACCTTTGAAAAAGCGGGTCCATTTATTTCCGATGGTAAATTGAACTACTTAAACGTATTTTTAACAGACCTTCTCGTTCGGCCACATGATCTTTTTGAATCCGAAAATCATTATTTTTACGAAAATTTAGGTACACTTCTTTTTTTACCAAAAGAGGATATAGTGTCTATCGCAAAAGATAAAATAATTGTAATAGGCGATTTTGAAAAATATGACAAGCATTCCACTCTTTTAGGAGAGATGCCAGGTCCTCTAATTCTACTCAATGCATATTTATCGCTTGCAACACACAAAAATAAATTGCAGTTTTTAGAAATAGCATTTTTGCTAGCTTGTTATTTTATTATATCAACCTTATTAATTTTTCCCGAAGACCCCATTGAAAAGATCATTCGTCACACTACCAAAAACAATCAATTAGCCTCGGCTATAGCCGGTTTCTTTAGCTACTTTTTATTGTTAATACTCACTGTTTTATTTAGCTATTTATTTTTTGATTTATTGCTTAATGTACTGTGGTTAACATTTTATTTGATGGCCTTGGATAAGTTGATTTCTATTTATTACAAAAAGAAAAAGGCTGCATAGAGCAGCCTTTTATTACAAAACATCGAGGGATTTTATTTCTTTTTCACTCTAAATGTCACCATGGTGTTCTCCCATTCCATTCTCACTCCTTCGCCTAACACAGAAATAGTAAACTGTTCTACCATTTTACCGGTTTTCTTTGGTGCAACACTTACTCTAAGCACATCTTTTTTATCGTTGTATTTGAATGATCCCCATTGCTTAACTTCGCTGTTAAA
>JAHEMU010000345.1 GCA_024643485.1 Cytophagales bacterium | reverse complement strand
ACGCCAGTTGGTCGTCTACTATTCTTGTAATGGGTACATCAGGCAGTTTAGGATCGGAAAGAATATGGTCAACCCCAGCGCCTAAAGAAGATACCCACTGAAGGTTTTTAAGTGAATTGAGGGCTCCATGGGGATGTTTCCAAAGCAAAGCACCGGTAATTTCGTCTGGTGCGGTTAGCTGAGGGTATATTTGTAATTTTATATCAGGGGCTTGTAAATGGATATTATCTACCCATTTTTGTATATCCCTACCAGACGTAATAATGGCTAATGACATCCTAAATTTTGGTTGAAAGGTGATTCATAATTAATTCAGCATGTATGCGTGAGTTCTCGATAAACCATTTGTTAGTGCGTAGGCCACCACAAGCAACTCCTGCTAAAAATATTCCCGTAATTACCGTTTCATTTGTCATATCATTATATACGGGAGTTTGATATTCGTCGTTATGAAAAGTGATACCTAAATTTTTCATAAAGGAAAAATCGGGCCGATAGCCGGTCATGGCAAGTACAAAGTCGTTAGGGATTTCTACAATTCCCTGTGGGGTTAAGATTTCTAAAGAGTGCTCAGTGATTTTTATTACTTCTGAATTAAAATACGCCTTTATACTTCCTTCTTTTATTCGATTTTCGATATCGGGTTTCACCCAATATTTTACTGATTCTCGTAGGGTGGCGTCACGGATAATCATTGTAACCTCAGCTCCTTTTCTCCAAGTTTCTAACGCTACATCAACGGCTGAATTCGCAGCTCCAATTACTGCGATTTGTTGACGGTAAAATGGATGTGGTTCACTGTAATAATGGTGTACTTTCGGCAATTCTTCCCCTTGTACATTCATTAAAAATGGCAAGTCATAAAATCCGGTAGCTAATACTACATTTTTTGCTTGATACACCTCCTTCGAGGTTTGTACCTGATGCACCTGACCGACCGTTTGAATCGAGTTTACTTGTTCATATAAATGGATTTTTAGCTCCCAATGGTCAGCAACTCGACGGTAATATTCCAGCGCTTCCACTCGGTTCGGTTTGCTCCCGTGAGAGATAAAGGGCACATTTCCAATTTCCAGTTTTTCTGAAGTGGAAAAAAAAGTCATGTTGTAAGGGTAGTTGTATATCGAATTTACTAAGCACCCTTTGTCAATGATGAGGTAATTAAAGCCTTTTTTCTTTGCTTCAATACCGCAAGCTAAACCGATAGGACCGGCTCCGATTATTAAACAATCTAACGTTTCTTTTTCCATTTCTATATCGAAATTAAGAAATCTAAAATGATTTATTGAGGATGTGATAGGTTTACCTCAGAAAATTGTTAATTATGTGCATGCGTATTCAATCTTGCTACATTGCCTACGACCGATATCCGGGACATAAAGGAAGTGCGACCCACATGGATCACATGATTGCTGCGTTAAAAGGGAAACAATCACCTGTATTGCTTCTTTCCTTACCTGGAAACGAATATGAAACCAGTTCCTCCATTGTTCATCATCAATTTTCAGAATTAATTGAAAATCCGTTAAAGCGGTCTGAATCTTTTTCTCAATGGTGTTATTCTGAATTATTGAAACAAGAAGATATTAATTTGATTCATTTTCGTGATATATGGGGAGGGATGGCAGCTTTAAAATATGGAAAGGCGGCAACTGTTTTTGAGGTAAACGCCGTTCCTAGTATTGAACTGCCTTATCGATATCCTCATCTATCATCTGATACTTTAGACAAATTTAGAGCTATCGAGTTGGAATGTATGTTAAAATGTTCGGCGATTGTGACTCCATCCAAAGTGACTGCAGGATATATGACGAATTTAGGAGTGGAAGAAAGTAAGATTTCAGTAATTAGTAATGGTACTTCGGAGTATAAAAAAGAACTCAAACCTGCAGACGCCCCAGAGAATTATTTTATTTATTTCGGGGCTTTACAATCTTGGCAGGGAGTGAATACCTTATTTAAAGCGATGCAATATTTGCAAGACATGCCCGATATTCATTTGGTGATATGTTGCAGCCAAAGGGAGAAGCAGGTTCGTGAAATAAGGAAATTTGCAGTACAAATGGAGATTGATGACCGAATTCTTTGGAAATATGAATTGGATAAACCGGATTTATATAGCTATCTGCAATACGCAATTGCGAGTTTGGCTCCTTTGAGTGAGGTGAGTCGAAATATTATTCAAGGGTGTAGCCCATTAAAGGTACTGGAAAGTTTAGGTAATGGGATACCCGTTATTGCATCAGATTTACCGGTAATAAAAGAAATAATGGAACATAAGATTGACGGCATATTGGTTCAGCCTGATCGGCCTGCTGAGTTGGCCAGAGCAATGCGTAGCCTTGTTTTGGATGAGTTTGCACGAAAGGAATACGGTACGAAAGGAAAGGTGCGAATGGAAAGAGATTTTTTATGGAAGTTTAAGGAACATCAATTAACCCAAATTTATTCTGATTTGGTTATTCCAAAATAAGGCTTGATTATTTATTATATTTGACTTTAATGAAATGAAAATGGATCTAAATCAATTGATGAAAAAAGCCCAAAAGTCATCTTTTTATAGAGGGATTTTAAATTGGGGGTTGGGGCGAACCATTCCTTTTAACAAACCTCATGGCTTAACTGTTAAATCTTTAACAGATGATGGGGTGGTGGTTAAATGGCCGTATAAGAGAAAGAATTTAAATCACATCAAGGGATTACACGCATGTGGGTTGGCAACCTTATCGGAGTTTTCCATTGGGTTTTCACTGTTACGGAAGTTAGATATAAGAAAATACCGGATTATCCTAAAATCGATTCATGTGGATTACTTTTATCAGGGAAAGACGGCGGCGATTGGTAAATTTGAGGTAAGTGATGAATATGTGGAAAGGGAAATATTTAAGCCTTTGCAACTTTCAGACACAATTGATGTAACTTGTGAAATCGATATTTTTGATGAATTGAACAATAAACTGGCAACAGGTATTACTGTGTGGCAGGTGAAATCTTGGGAAAAAGTTAAAACAAAATTGTAATGAAGGGGATTGAAGAACTTGTTGAGATTTATCACGAAGAAGCAAAAGGAAAATTCGAAATATTCCTTAGAGTATTGGGAGTACTATTGCTATTCATTGGTGCCTTGTGCCTTTTGTGGATGATTCCGGATGGGTTGGTGAAATCTTGGATGGGAGAACGTGAATATGCAAATTGGGCCACTATTTTTTGTATGGGAGTGCTCTTTTATTATGGTTCCGAGTCGTTTTCTTTGACTTTTGGGGGAGGTGCTTTTTTGCTATTGACGTTACTAGG
>JAHEMU010000344.1 GCA_024643485.1 Cytophagales bacterium | reverse complement strand
GGACTGACCTCACAGCGTCATCAGATTTCACCCTGCTCACACCTGTTTTATACTATTCGAGAAACGGAATTCGCGAACCGATGAAAATGAATTATTCATTACCGTTGGGGAATTGGGTGGCAGATATGAGAGTAATGGATTTACAAGGAAATGAAATAGCACATCCAATTATGAATCAAACGATTTCCAATGAGGGTGTTCTTTCATGGAGTGGGAATCATTTAAGAAAGGAGCGGTTGGTTGATGGTTGGCTCGTTGTTTGGATTCAACTATTTAATGAAAACGGCAAAGTCAGGACAATAAAAAAAGTAATTGGAATAAGAAATGTAGAATGAGTTGATTCAACTATTCTATAATTTCAGCTAGTTTGAATTTTTGAATTAGCAGGTATAGAAAATTGTATGATAATACAGAGGTTTCTACTTCCGGCTTGGTAGCTGTTGTTGAGCTTGGAATTACTGGAGATGGAGTGGGAAATGTTTTAGGCCGATCACTTCCGTCAGGCATTAATTTTGTGTTCTCTTGTTTGGAAGTAGCAGTGTTTTCCTTTGCAGATTCTGTTGTTTCAGCAGTCTCTTTATTGTCTTTAATTTTCGGATCAGTAGCAGATTTTACGATTGGAATGAAAATAAGTTTTTCAGGTTGCTTAGGATCTTCCTTAATGATGTATTCTACCTGCTCTTTCACTTGCTTTGTTTGCTGTTGTTTATACGTTTTGTAATCAGCATCTTCTTGGGCAAAAGCCACAGAGCTGACACCAAAAGGGATAATAATTACAACTAGTTTAACAAAATTTCTCATAGCAGTAGGTCAATTCTTTAACGTACTATTTATAAAAAGGTTTCAAAAAAGAGCGGTTTAATTGAAGATTTTATAAAAAACGAAAACTAATCCTTTTCAAAATTACATTTTTTTTGATATTAATTGGTATAAAGCCTCATTTAATTCCGTGTATTTGAAATGAAATCCTTCCTGAATTAATAGTTGAGGGCTCACTCTACTGCTCCCTAATACGTAAGAGGCTATCCCCCCAAGCATCCACCTCAAAGCAAAGGCAGGTACTTTAGGAAGAATTAGGCGAGTTTTTAATTTGTTAGCTAAAATGCTAGAGAACTCGATATTTGTCACCGGGTTTGGTGCGGTCAAATTGTATGCGCCGGTTTTTAAATGACTTATTGCATATAAGTAAGCAGCTAGAACATCGTCTTCGTGTATCCAAGACATATATTGTTTTCCATTTCCCAAAGCTGCTCCAATTCCAATTTTAAAAGGAGTGATCATTTGTTCAAGAGCACCGCCTTTTTCTGATAATACTATGCCAGTTCTTAAACAAATCACTTCGGTATTTTCGGATTTAAATCGGAAAGCTGCCTTTTCCCAATCTTGAGTTAATACCGATAGAAAGTCAGTTCCGAAATTAGATTTTTCAGTGAGCCATTGGTCACCCGTATCTACACCGTAATAGCCAATTGCAGAAGCAGAAATGAATTTTTCAGGAAACTGCCTAGCATTTTTGCAGTATTCATAAAGCCAGTTGGTGGTTTGAATTCTGCTATCATAAATTTCCTTTTTTACTTGTTCATTCCATCTTTTACCAGCGATCGAGGAACCGGCTAAATGAATGATGATATCAACTTGAGGGATGGCATCACTGGGAAGAGGACTCTTAAAATCCCAAATGATTTGATGTATTTGGGTATTCGGTTTTTTTGACCTAGTTAACCAAATAACCTCATTTCCTTCTTGTAACAATTGTTTGGTAATAAATGAGCCAATTGTTCCAGTACCACCTGTAATTAATATTTTTTGCATGAAATATTTAAATAACGACGACTAAATTTTTACTAAATTTGTAAATCAGCATGGATTTTGCTGGTTTTTGCCAAAAACGCTGTTATGTTAACATCACAAATATCTAAAAAGTTATCCTTTCTATGCTTACTTTGGGTATTATCATTTACTGCTTTTAGCCAGGGAGTAAAAGTAGAAGAATCAACCGTTCGTATTTTAACGGAACGTATTGATGGATATCGAACCAAACTTGAAGCACCTTCATCGGAGGTGGAATCCTATTTAAAAAGTGCTTTGCGCGATTTAGGAAAAGTTCGTGACAGAAATACCTATTTTCAAATAACTGATGTGAATTTATACGGAGACCGATTTGCTGAACGATTGTTTTTTGCGCAGTTGGTAACAGGCACTCAGTATCAATCTGTTTGGTTTGGTGTAGATTCAACAGGTTTGTCAGAAATAGGTTGGAAAGTAATTGATGAGAAATTACAACAGTATTGTTACGATTTTTCTATTAACTTTTATAAAGATCAGGTGCAAAAAGAGATTGATGAATCTGAAAAGGCAGAACAATATGTACTGAGACAGCAAAAGAAATTAGAAAAAGATTCAGTTAGCTTATTAGATAGGATCGATAATAATGCAGCTGAATTAATAAAACTCCAGCAAGCAATTGAAGATAATAAAGCCGAAAAAGAGCTTCTTCTTCAAAAAATAAAGGAAAATAAAATCGCCCAAGACAGTACCGTGATTACCCTGGATAAGGTCAGAAAAGTGATTGAAATGCAGAAAAAAAAGAAGGAGGAAATTAAATAACTCGTCCCTCCCTCTTTCAATCATTTATGATTCTTGTCCTAATACTTCTGTCGGATTCGACCTATCAACTTTTATCATTAGTGATATAATAATCCCCCAACATAATAGAATTAACCCCAAAGATGGTAATAGAAAGTATAACCAGGAGATTGGGGTACGGCTTGCGAAACCCGTTAGCCAGTCTGACATAAAGTAATATGCAATAGGAATACCAAAAGCGACCCCTAACAATACCCACTTAGTAAAATCGACAACTATTAAGGTAAAAAGCTGCATGGTGGTCGCTCCGAGCACTTTTCTAACCATCACTTCTTTCAGCCGCTGCTTAATTGAAAAGGTAGCAAGGCCGAATAAGCCAAGAGAAGCAATTATTATGGCTAAAATGGAAAAGATAGTAAACAGCGACCCAAATGTTCTTTCAGAATCGTACAACTTTCTATACGATTCATTGATAAAAGTAAATTCAAATGGAATTTCAGGGAGTTGTTGAGTCCAAGTATCGCGAATAGTAGCCATGATCTCTGCTTGATTTCCCTGCGTCTTGATATTGAGATATTGTAACAACACCATTTTATTATTGCTGGGTTCTTGAAAACGCATAACCAGAGGTTTAATGCTTGTTTTTACACTTGAATAATGAAAGTCTTGGACGATTCCAATGATCCTAAATTTATTGCCTTGGCCGCGGTCTAGCACTTGATCGAGGGGATTATCAAAGGGT
>JAHEMU010000042.1 GCA_024643485.1 Cytophagales bacterium | reverse complement strand
TGGCTTGCCTCAGGTGGACCCTTCAAAATGCACCGCTTGTGGGGATTGTGTCACTGAATGCCCAAAAGAACTTTTTACGCTGCTTCCAGTAGAACAGCAGTTATTGGTTCAATGTAAATCACTTCTTGCTGGAGATGAAGCATTGGCTCATTGTGCCGTAGCCTGTACTGGCTGTGGGAAATGTGCTCTTGATGCGCCTGAAGGTGTTATTCAAATCATCAACGATTTGGCAATTCTTAATACCGACCGCGTTTCAGAATCAGGGCCTGAAGCAATTTTGCGTTGCCCCACTGGCGCCATTACCTGGTTAGAAGGTAAAGAACAATTCAAAATGGCAGATAACCATTGGAAACCACTAGGGCAGGTCGAAGAAGTGGCTGATTTAACTAAAGAATACTTTCAATAATGACGACGCGATTAAAAAATATTGAACTAATCCTCACCAATGAACGGCAAGTTGCGGAGTCGATTGTGCTGGACATGGATTATAAAGTAAGTCCATCAGTCAATGTTTTCGAAAGATCGGTTGCCGTATCCTCTCTTGGAAAGATCGATACAGGAATCGCTGCTGCTTTAGCCGGATTACGTGCATCTGTTATTTTATCAAAACCGGCCCCCCATTACCTACGGGAACTTCAACAAGCCGTAAGTCAATTTATTCCCATTCTTATTTACCTACCTCAACGCAATCGAATCCATATCCCCGGGTCTTTCAGTTGGGAAATTACTTCCGGTGAAAGACTTCACAATATCAGTTTAATGGCCAGAAAGGTCTCAGAAATTTGCCTGACTCCTTCAATCATTTACTATCCTGAAACCTTTATCCCATCTGCTGAATATTGGCAACCACAGAAAATTCGGACGTATCTTGGGCAACCAGAAGATCGCATTGATACAGCATTTACTTCTCATAAATTGATTTTTGGAACACAGCGACGCCGAGTGCCCGATTATTTCAATCTCAATTCCGGAGAATTAATTAATGCTAAACAATCCATTTCTGAAAACTCGCTACAAGTGGCAGGAAGAAAGGTTTTTTTTGAAAAACATCATTATCAAACCTTGCTGCAAGAGCAGAAATTTTTCGAATCACACTTCGGGGCCCCTTTCGATTTTATTGAATTTTATCATCGACTACACAGCAGTCATTTGATTTTTGCCATTGGTAAAAATTATAAAAGCGCTGTCAATTTCTTGGGGTGGAAACCAGAGTACGCCAAAGGTGTAAACGTTATTTCTCCTATTTTAAGTATGCCTGTTCAAGATTCTAGAATGGTCGATTTCATTAAAAAGGCATCAACAGTAACGATTTTATGTGAATTAGATACCAATCAAGAAGAATTCGCGTACTATGTGCAGCTTATCAAATCGCACCAACCAAAAGTAACAGTTGTTCAAGGTTTCGTACCTACCAATAGCGAAGACCCCGATTTAAGCATTGTTTTTGAAAACGCTACAAAAAAAGCTCCCAATCTCACCGTTTATTGCAACCTTACCTTTAACCGGAACACACGAGATTTTCCTAATATGGCAGCTGCAACTCAGGAAATACTATCAAATTACCCTGAAGTAAAAGATTTTGGAGGTAAAATAGCCAATCCAATTTCTAATGAATTATTTAGTCGCCGCCCATTGACTTTACGTCAAATTAAAGCGGGAAATAACCATTTCAGGGATCTTTCCTATTTTATCAACGAGGTGACCGAGACGTATCAACAAGAAGAACCTATCGTCGCTACCCCCCTCCGATCATTAAATATAGTTCCCTCTGGAACCTCCTTGATCATTAATCGCAAGGCGTCATTGGCACATTTGCCTTCTATTCAAACCGAAAATTGTACCGGTTGTGGGTCTTGCTTTAGAAGTTGCCCCTACGGAGCGATTCACGCATTAAGTTTTGCCGTAAATGATTTGTTAAATGCAGTTGCAGATCGATTAGCGGCAGAAGGGAATCCGATTGGAAAACTAAAACCACAATTAAAAAATCTGGCAACAGTGGCCCATCAGGAATTGAAAAATATTCGGGAACAAAAGCAAGAGTTCAACACCGACACCTGGTGGAATAAATCATTTGGTGAATTTATTCAACTAACTGGGGCAACGGGAGAGAAAGAAGATGCCTTTAAGGAAGATTTCAAGAAAATGCTTCCCTCTTTATTGGCAAATAGAAGAATTATCACCGAAAAATTATTTGATAATTTTGAAGAATTCAAAAACGGTACAGGTGAACTACTCACCATTTCATTCGACCCTTCCACGTGTACCGGATGCGATATCTGCTCCAATAGTTGCCCGGAAGATGCCATTAAACTACAAGAAGTATCTTCAGAATTAATAAAAAACGAAGAGAATAACATTGTAAATTTTAGCTTCCTTCCCTCTACCAAACCAGATATTATTAAACATCTATTAGCTGAAAGAGAAGAAGATCCGTTCGATGCAATGTACTTATCAAGTCGCCATCAACATCTCTTGGGGACTACCCTCCATTCAGACGTAGAAATTAGGCAGACCATCCATGCGTTTCTTTCCATCGCTGATGAAACCTCATCGATTCAAAATCAAGACCTATTATCTGTTTCAGACACCTTGATTGTAGAACTTCAGCAAAATATTCATTCTCATTTAGTAGAGAGTATTCCCACACAATCATTCGTTGAAATTCAAAAAGCAATAAAATCTACTTCAGAAAATAAAACTTCATTAAGCCAATTAATTACGCGTGAGGCATTAAACGGTCAAATAAACACCCGAGAACTGGAGCGAAAAATAGATCTACTAGAACAATTACAAAAACTAAAAGAAATCTTAGAAAATGGATTAAATGGAAAAGGAAGGGCCGGATATGGTATCGTGCTTTCCGAAGAACCCGCATTTAATTTTCTTCGGGAATACCCCGTTCAGCCATTTAATGTTCCTGTTCTTGCAAGTTCCTCACTCAGTTCATGTGAAGGACTTTACCAATCGATGCATCGACAAACCTTGGATTATATCCGGCTATTGCGCAGAGCGAAATTAGAAGCAAAAGATAAATATCAACCCGCTATTCACGATAATGAAATCATAAAATTAACAGACAAACAGCTAACCGACCAAGAATCGAGCTGGTTGCCTGCGGTTCTTTTTATTGGCAGCTGGGAGCTCCTGCAAAACCAAAATAATCAGTCGGTCACTTCCTTTCTAAATGCCGGTAAACGCATTCGATCACTCTTTATTCAACAAGAATACAAACATATTTGCCGACGACTCCCCGACTTAGTGCATTGGGCTCATAGAACCAACGGATTTATTTATCAAGGCGTACTTGGGGCAAATAAATCTCTCTATAAAGGATTTATCAACGGTTTTAAATCGCAACAATCTGCCTTGTTTTCCATTTTAGTGCCTGGTACAGATAATGAGATTTCAAGAAAATCGCGCGCTAGCCAATTGTTGCTCACCCGTGCATGGCCCATTATTACCGCAGGATTTACAGAAAACATGGAGCGATTTATCGATTTAAAAGAAAATCCCAATTTCGAAAATCCGTGGGTAACTCAATCCATTACCGATCAGAAACCGATGGATTACCAAACGACCATTGCAGATTATCTGTTTTTTCAACCTGAATATATTCGTCACTATTCTGCTGTTTCCGATCGAACCGAACACCCTACTTTTACCGACTTTACCGCCAGTAACGCGACCAATCCTTGCATCATTATTCCTCATGAAAGTGGCAACGATTACTTTCAAACCGACGCTCAAATCATAAAAATGGTAGTGAAATCGAGGAATAATTGGATTTTATTAAGAAAAATTGCCGGTTTTGAATTGGAAATTTCAGTGCCTTGGAAAAAGGAACTTGAGCTACAGATCGAAACTGAAATTAATAAAGAAAAGCAACGACTTGAACAAGAATTTAACGTGCGTTTAGAAGAGGCCTTAATTAACCAAAAAATAGAATTAAAAAATCAGGTAAAGCAGAAGTTAATTGATTTGTCAATCGCCCAAATGAACAAAGTTACCGAATGAAAGCACCTGCCACATTTAAGCACGGGATTCATCCGGACGATCATAAATATCTGACCAAAGATCGGGAAATTGAACGCATTCCCTTTTCTAAAAATTATTTACTCCCCCTTCAACAGCACATTGGAAAACCCTCTATCCCTGTCGTTAAGAAAGGAGAATATGTAAAAAGAGGTCAATTAATCGCAAAAGCAGATGGATTTGTCTCGGTTGCTTTACACGCCCCAGTAGATGGTACCATCGAAAAAATTGAACGATTTAAAGGACCAAAAGGCGTAGAGCAAGAGGCTATCAGCATAACCACAGACCTATATAGTTCCCAACACATCCAAACCACCCCTCCCCCTGCCTATTCAGAATTAACATTTGCTGAATTTATTGAGCATATTCAAAATGCAGGAATTGTTGGACTAGGTGGCGCCGCTTTTCCGTCGCATGTGAAATTTAGCATACCAAAAGATAAAAAATGTACGGTATTCATGCTAAACGGTTGCGAATGTGAACCCTACTTAACCTCCGACCACCGGTTAATGTTGGAATATGCAGAAGAAACCCTCGAAGGGATGATGATACTCAATCATTTTCTTCAAGCAGAGCAATTATATGTAGCCGTAGAAGATAATAAACCCGAATCGATTCAAAAATTAATAGAAGTAAAGAATCAAAAAGGTTATCCCATTCAAATCGTACCCTTGAAAACAAAATACCCACAAGGAGCCGAGAAAATGATGATTACTGCAATTCTTGGTCAAGAATTGCCCTCGGGAAAACTCCCGATAGATCTTGGAGTCATTGTGAGTAATGTGGGTACTAGCGTGGCCATTAGTCAATACTTCCGATCAGGAACTCCTCTTATCGAACGGATAGTAACCATTACGGGGGAATCACTAATAAAACCTTCCAACCTGTTGATTCCTATTGGCACGCCTCTTCGAGAAGTGATTCAATACTGTGGTGGAGAAGAATCTCAAATTTCACACTTGATTCTAGGCGGACCTATGATGGGAAATGTTCAGAAATCATTAGAAGTTCCAGTAATCAAAGGCACCTCGGGGGTATTAGTAAAAGGAGTAGAAAATGTGTTGGATTTTCAACAATACAATTGCATACGTTGTGGGAAGTGCGTAGAAGCTTGTCCCATGTTTTTAAACCCGGCCCAGCTAGGCACATTAGGTAAGAAAGGGTTTTGGGAGGAAATGGAGGAAGAACATCTTTTCGATTGTTTTGAATGTGGAAGTTGTTCCTATGTATGTCCTTCTGGAATCCCATTGGTTCAGACCTTCAGAATGGCAAAAGAGCATTTACGTAGAGTTAAACAAAAAAACAGTACCCCTAAATGAAAGAACATAACATCCTACAGAAATCACGGACTATATGAAGAAGTTTAGCATTTCCTCCTCCCCACATTTGAAATCACAGGACACCACGCCGGGGATTATGCTGGAGTTGTGCATTACCCTTATTCCCCTATATGGTATAAGTTTTTTCTATTTTGGATGGAGTGCTATATGGATGGGTATTGCCGCAGTTTTGGGGTCTGTACTTCCGGAATACCTCACGAATAAAAGCGGATTGAAAGATCGTTCCTCTATCCTTACAGGGTTGTTGTTGGCGCTTACACTTCCTCCTGGTTTTCCATTATGGATGGCCTTTTTAGGCGGTTTTGTTTCTGTGAGTCTCGGAAAATTAATTTGGGGAGGACTTGGGCAGAATATGTTTAATCCCGCTTTGGTGGGAAGGGCATTTCTTCAATCCGCTTTTCCAACAGCCATTACCACTTGGGCGAACCCCGAGGGATGGTCGAATTGGGTAACCGGACATAATTTAGCGATTCCATTTCTTCAAGGCAAAGCATTAACAGGCATCACTGGGGCAACCCCTCTCTCCGCTTGGAAATTTGAACACACCTCCACAAACCTCAATGAATTGCTCACCGGTGATGTGTCAGGCTCATTAGGTGAAACAGCCGCCGTCCTAATTTTATTAATTGGAGTGTATTTATATATCAGAAAAATTATTACTTGGAGAATTCCAATAACCATTCTTCTTACCACAGCGGTTTTGGTTGGAGTATTACATTTCATTTTCCCCGATCGAATTCCCGAAATCCCGTTGGCTCTTTTTTCAGGAGGGTTGCTTTTTGGCACCATTTATATGGCTACAGACCCCGTTAGCTCTCCCCTAGCACCAGGAGGTCAATTTGTTTTCGGTATTGGCGTCGCCGTGTTGATCGTACTAATCAGGTATTTCGGTGGATTACCCGAGGGAGTGATGTATGCCATATTAATAATGAATGCCTTTACACCCTTAATCAATCGATGGATAAAGATTAAACCTTATGGACACAAATAATCTTCCCCATATAGAAACAGAAAAAGGCAGTAGTTCATTTAAAATGATCTTTACCTTGGCTATTGCAGGTTTATTTTCAGGATTTTTTCTAGCCACCACCTTTATTTACACGGATCCTGTTATTCAAAATAATAAAAAAGAAGAAATGTTTGCCGCCGTTTATGAAGTACTTCCAGGTTGTAAAACCATTGAAACTTTGGAATTTGACGGAAGTACTTTTCATGTTTTAGGCGAAAATGAAATTTCTGAAAATCCAATTTTCTTGGGTAAAGACGAGAATGGAGGCTTCGTTGGTTTTGCCATTCCCGCTAGTGAACCCGGTTTTCAAGATTTAATATCGGCCTTAATCGGCTATGACCCCAATACCGATAAAGTAATTGGGATGAAAATTTTAGACAGCAAGGAAACACCAGGGCTAGGTGATAAGATTTTTAAAGACGAGGCATTTAAAACCAACTTTTTGGATTTGGATGTTTCGGGCACCATCGAATTTGCAAAAAAAGGACAGAAGAATGCGTCAAATCAAATAGAAGGAATTACAGGCGCTACCATCTCCTCGAAGGCAGTCACAAATTTGTTAATTAACAGTATTTCTTCGTGGAAGGCACCCATTAAACAATATGCAGATGGAAGAAATTAAACCAATTGAAAAAAGAGATTCATACGAATTTCTAAAAGGCTTATGGAAAGAAAATCCGGTATTTGTTGCCGTACTCGGAATGTGTCCGGCACTTGCTGTGACCAACTCCGCCACCAACGCGATGGCCATGGGGCTTGCTTCCACTTTTGTCCTTATCAGTTCCAGTGCATTGGTGTCATTATTCAGGAAATTAATACCAAAGGAAGTTAGAATTACCACCTACATCGTAATCATCGCCACATTCGTGACCGTCATCGACTTTTTAATGGCGGCATACGCCCCCGATATACACAAAGCCCTAGGTGCATTCATTGCGCTAATTGTGGTGAATTGTTTAATTCTGGGAAGACAAGAAGCCTTTGCCAGTAAAAATTCCGTTTGGTTATCTATAGTTGATGCCGCAGGAATGGGGTTTGGATTTACCTTCGCTCTGTTGTGTATTGGTACCATACGCGAGTTGTTGGGCAGCGGTTCTCTTTTCGGAATTAATCTATTTGGAAGCACTTTCGAGCCTTGGGTAGTAATGATACTTCCTCCAGGCGGCTTTTTTGCATTAGGTACTTTACTACTCCTGTTTAATTGGTGGAAATACAAACGTAAATCGATGCGTCATGAATGAGTTAGTTTGGATATTTGTTTCAGCCGTTTTGGTAAATAATTTTACCCTCTCTTACTTTTTGGGGCTCTGTCCCTTTTTAGGAGTTACCTCTCGCTTGCAGACTGCCTTTCGGTTGGGGCTCGCCAATATTTTTGTGATGCTTATCACCTCGGTATGTGCCTTTGCCCTCAACACATGGGTATTGCCATTCGCCCCTTATTTGAGACTCATCAGCTTTATCATAGTGATTGCCAGTGCGGTGCAGTTTGTTGAGATGGCCATCAAAAAATTAAGCCCAGAATTATTTAGAGCTTTGGGAATTTTCCTTCCACTTATCACCACAAATTGTGCGATATTAGGATTGGCCCTTTTCACCACTAACAAAGGTTATGGCTTTGTAGAAGGCATCGTCTTTGCTTTAGGAGCCGGTATTGGGGTAACTTTAGCCTTGGTTTTACTCGCCGGTTTGAGGGAAGAGACAAAATACCGATCAGTACCTTCTCTTATTGAAGGAACCGCTTTGAATTTATTTATAGCAGGAGTATTATCTATGGCATTTATGGGTTTTGCGGGATTATTTTCAACCTAATGAAACAATTATTCAATCATATTATTCCCATTTTAGCCGTCGTTGCACTTACAGCTTCTTGGGCGGCCATACAAATCATCGCAAAAAAACTGGGAACGAAAAATCACATTGACAATGCCGGCAGTTGCGGGAAAAACTGTTCCTGTTCGGGGGGTGATAGTTGCGAGAAAACTTCAGAATCACCTAGTTAATCTCAGTTGTACCAAGAAAATCTTCTCAAATTATCATAATTACAACTGATTGATTATCTTAAGTGCGAATTTCGGAAATTATGAGTATTAAAACAGCCCTTAAATTTTACAATGATCTTAATCGACAGCAACGTCAATTTGTAGATGAAAAGATCATAGCAGCCAATTTCCCCATTTCTAAATGGCAATCATTTCTTTCCAAAGCGGCAGCCTACGACACCTACGGTGATAAAGCACGGGCTAGACTTCAAACTGGGGGTATTCTGTACTTCGTTCTCGCGTTTATCTGTTTTATTGTAACGTTCGCATTTTCCTACCTTTTTGGTGCAGGGGTCATTCTATTTATTGCATTGGGAATGGCTCAGTGGAATAAAAAGAAGTTATTCAATAAACGTGATTTGAATAATTACCTTCGTTTATTTTTCTTTCCATTGCTTGATATTCTTAAACTTAAAGCGGGAGAAGAAGCTAAACTGAATGCTAAATTAGATTTTAGAAATCCTAAAACGGATCAAGATAAAAACAAACGGAAAGACGGAAAGTATAAAATTTCTGAATTCAATCAACAATTCGTTCTTGCAAATGTCACCCTACTCGACGGCGCGTTAATGGAATTTGTGGTAGGTGATGATTTCAAAGAAATGTCCTATTGGAAAACAGGTTCTAGCGGCAAGAAAAAATATAAAAGAAAGATTAAGACAAGACATCAATTTCTAATTAAAATCTCAGCCCCTAAAAGTGTTTATTCTTTGAGCGGTCAGACTTCGCCCGCGGTAGAGGTGAGTGAAAATGATGACTTTTACATCTTGAAATACAAGGGGAAGGCTAAAACAGAAGTGGATGAGCATGTTCTACAAATGAATTTGTTTTTAAACGGGATTCAAACCATCTATTCTTCATTAAAAGATAAAAGTGGAAAAGAAGTTGTTTCTGCACCCAACCAGGAAGGCCAAATGGTTGATTCTGATGGAGCCGATATCAATCATTTACTATGGACAGGCGTGTATTTCAATCAGTATGACTACGATTCCTTTGATTCTTCACAGCCTTCCGTATATGACTATTCAGATACTGATACCTTTTTTGATAGTTAACCAATGAACTTGGTATGGCTCACGGAAAATTATCCTCCACAAAGAGGGGGCATGGCACAGTCATGCGATCGAATTGTTAGGAATTTACGTCAAACGGGAATTACTATCCATGTCGTTCATTTCACTAATAGAAACGACGGCCTACGAACCATTGAAAAATCGGGTGGATCCTATACTGCCATTCCAACAGATTTTGATGAAAGCCATATTTTAAATATTGCATGGATTAAACTATCCACCTTTAAAAATATTGATGGGCTAGTTTGTTTTGGTGGCTACCTAAGTATGCTTGGTGCCCCGGTATTTGCTAAGTCTTTTAATTGGAAATTATACGCATTGTTCAGAGGAAATGACTTCGACGTCAGTATCTTTTCCTCTAAAAAAAGATCATTATTAAATGAATTAATGGCTCATTGCGCCAAAGTAGCCGTTGTAACTTCCGATAAATTAAAAAAAATTAATCAACTGTATCCAACTGTTTCCTGCTCATTCATTCCCAATGGAATCAGTCAGGAAAATTGGCAGGAATCTTCCATTGAACGGGATTTTGCTTCCAAATGGAGAAAGGAACACCATATTAATGGTACAGATCTACTATGTTTAGGCCTATTTGGACAATTGAAACCCAAAAAAGGCTCTCTATTTCTATTAGATAGTTTGGAGTCATTCAAGCTATTAAAGCGATTTCATTTACTTTTAATTGGTGACGTAGACGAAGAACTCCTTATACGGCTTCAAGAATCACAGCAACCCTATACCCATTTGCCCTTTTTAGACCGGTTTCAATTAATCCCTTATTACCTTTGCTGTGACCTGGTTTCCCTTCCTTCCTTTTACGACGGTTTACCAAATGTTTTATTAGAAGCCTTATCGTTAAAAATTCCTGTTATTGGCAGCCGCATCGATGGAATGAAGGATGTTATCTCCGATATTTTTCCAGAATTACTTTTTGAACCAGGAAATTCGGTGGAATGCCAAAAAGTATTTCATAACTTTATACAACATTCTCCCGAAAACAGGAAACATATTGGCGACACTTTAAAACAACATGTGGATGAAAAATTTAATGAAACCATCGAAGCAAAAAATTACCATCGCTTCTTTACTGATTAATTTATTCCTTGTTGCAGTTGTCGTAGGTTGTGGGAATAAACCGACGAGGGATGTCGAAGAATTTAAGCCTGATCCGTCAAATGGTGATGTGAGCTATGTCAATAATGCCTCAAACGAAAATTTGTTAGCCATCACTCTGGGTGATGACCTTATTGTACAAACAAAAAACGTTCATTGTGAAGGGAAATTTAAAAACGATAAAAGAAAATACCACAATGAAGCAGGAGAAGTCATAAGAGAAGTTTCCTATACCGATTCTGGATTTAAACTAAAAAAAGGGGAAGACTTAGTAGCAAAAATAAAATGGGATTACCCCGACAAAATTAAGCTCGGTAGAAATGAAGAAGTGATCCCGGCCTGGGAATTAAAACATAAAGCCGACCGAGTTGAACTTGACTTCTCTGATTCAGATTTATATTTCATCAATTGGTCAGCTATCAATAATAACGAGTTAATTCATGATAGCTTTAAATTTTTCGGATTTCAAAATTCCATAACACCAGGGATTATGTTAATATCCGAATTAGAAACCTTAGATCAAGCTATCATTATGGCGGAGCTTTTGAAAAAAGGAAAATGATTTTTGTCTATGCATGTGGTGGAGGAAGAGGACACCTAAACCGGGTAAACTGTTTCTTAAAAACTCAGTCTGACAAACCATTTAAGGTCATAACCGCGAGTCCTTTTGCAAAAGAATACTTTCGCGAAGATCAGCTGCTACTTCTGTCCGATCAGGTACATACCAAACCTGAAATTCAACAGTTTATTCAAAATCAAATCGCTATTTTTAATCCGCATCGTTTGGTCATTGATGTTTTTCCAAACGGACTATTAGGTGAATTTGCGGGCTTCACCCCTCCTTCTTTCGTGCACGTTGAGCTTCTTTGTCGAAGAGTAAAATGGAAAAAATACCAAAAGCATTTGGATGAATTTTCTATGCATTTTTCAAAATCTTGGGTTTATGAAACGCTCGAGCCTGAACATGACGCCTTTGTCAATCTTCACTCTGATACGGTGGTGAGAAAACCATTTGATTTACCTGAAATAAAAATCGACGCATTGTCATCAAACTACTGGTTAATCGTTCATGGTGGAAATGAAGATGAAGTTCGAACTCTTTGTTTGCAAGCGATAGATGATAAGCAGAACATAAATGCTGAAGTTGATCTGTTTTTAATAAGCGAAATTGACCCTCATCTTCCTGAAATCCAAGTTTCAAAATATCGTCCTGCTATCGATCTATTTACCAAAGCAGAACGGATATATACCGCCGGCGGATTCAATAGCATACATGAAACAGCCCCATTCCGAAACAAGCATATTTGTCTGCCATTTTACAGAAAATACGACGACCAATTTTGGCGAAAAGAACAAGCTTTTAATGAGTAATTTTAGTAACTTATACACATAAACCACACACTTATGATTATTGTAAATACAGAAAATATACAAGGTAAAGAAATTAGAGAAGTTCTTGGACTTGTTAGAGGAAGTACCGTGCGAGCACGAAATATCGGTAGAGATATTTTCGCCGGTTTAAAAAACATTGTTGGAGGTGAAATCAGCGAATATACACAGCTGATGGCCGACAGTAGAGAAGAAGCACTTTATCGCATGCAAATGGATGCCCAGCGATTGGGAGCTGACGCCGTAGTAAACGTGCGATTTACCACGGCCGCAGTCATGAATGGAGCGTCAGAAATTCTGGCCTATGGAACCGCGGTGAAATTTTAATAATGGAAACCATGGCTTCGATTATTGGTGTCATTTATTTCTTCATTCTTATTGGCTGTGCAGTTGCCTTGGTCTATTTTATTGCTAAGCGATTCGAAGATAAATCCAAAGAAAAATTTGAAAAAAGAAATTATTAATAATTTATAATTTTTTCTTTAATTATTTTCTTTTTTTCTCATATTGTAATAAATAA
>JAHEMU010000041.1 GCA_024643485.1 Cytophagales bacterium | reverse complement strand
TATTGGGGTCATTCGGATTAAATGGAAGGGCAAACCAAGTGGTGTCACCCACAATATATGGACCGGCACCAATTTCCATAAGCTTTATGCCGTTAATGTATTTCCTAATTCCAAATGATACAGTATCTTCACTATGTATTGTAACATAAGCGTGGTTTAATCCGAGGCTTAGTCCGTTAGCCTTAATAGATTCTTGTTTTAATGTGTAGTCAGTACTGCACAGTTCGCAAATGGGTTCTTGCTGTTCATGTTTACTGCATGAATTTATAAATATCAATAGAAGTGTGAATATTATAAACCGTGTCATAGCTACCTTATAACTTTACAAACATAATCAAAAACGGCCCAGTTGGTGCTATGCTTTATACTAAAAATCATGAATGTCGAATCCCTAGTTTCATTACGAACCATGTTAATAAAATAGGTTCAGGTGATATTTTTACGTCAAGTTTTGGGTATTATTGGATGGAAAAAGGGTTGTCAATTGAGGATTCTGCAATACTTGCTTCAAAATCTACTGCCAACTATTGTGACAAAAAGGCCTTTGTAGATTGTTCCAAAGAAATAGAATTCAATTACCAAGAATTTAATGGTGTGGATATCTCGGACAAACAAATTTATTTAGCGTCACCCTTCTTTTCTCTTTCTGACTTAATTCTTGTAGATAAAGTTCGAAATGCCCTTGTTTCGATGGGAGCAAAAGTGTTTTCACCGTTTCACGACCTAGGCCTGGGTGAAGAATTAGATATTGCAAAGAAGGATATTGAAGAAATCATCAACTCTGATGCGATTTTTTTAATGTTGGATAACCTAGATTCTGGGACGTTAATAGAATCTGGGATTGCAATGGCAAAAGGCAAACCGTTAATCGGATATCACCGAACTTGTGATGAACATCAACTACTTATGCTCAAACCCGGTAATTTTCGAACCTATGATAACTTAACGACTGCTTTGTACCATACGATTTGGAGTTTATGAAAAATGCGGTATTACTGTCAGGAGGGGTTGACTCGATTTGTTTAACCTATGGTATCATGCCAGATTTCGCATATACCATTGATTACGGCCAGACCGTTGCGGAAAGGGAAATTTATGTCTCAAAATATATTTGCGAAAAGCTGAAAATTGAGCATAAAATTATCACGGTAAATTGTCGAAACCTTGGATCAGGAACATTGGTGGGATCAGAACAATCGAGTATTTCGCCTTCAGTAGAATGGTGGCCTTTCAGAAACCAATTACTTGTTACGCTAGCAGCAATGCAAGCGATCAAGGATTCGGTGACTACCATTTATCTGGCATCAGTAAAATCGGATAACTTTCATAAGGACGGCACCGAAAAATTCTATGATAGCATAAATAACTTAATGACTTATCAGGAGGGCAGTATCAATATAAATTGTCCAACGTTGGAATATTATAGCCATGAGCTTGTGAAGAAATACAATGTTCCTCTTGAATTAATCACCATGGCACATTCCTGTCATATTTCAAACTTGGCTTGTGGCAAGTGCTCAGGATGTACAAAACAATTAAGAGTCAGGCACGAATTAGGAATTGAATGATGATTAGAACCCGTGCTTCAATTTTAATGCGGAAAGCGATAGTCTTGATAAATTTTCTATCGCAAACTAAGTGACTATATTAAGTCCAGGTTTTACCTAGAATGCTTGTGGAAGGACTACTAATTACTAGCATATGACACACTATGATTTTTTTACAAAAGAATTCCCAAAATATCTTAATGAGACTGCGTTCTTTCTGGGAAATGGAATCAATAATTTTTGTGGAACTACTAGTTCTTGGAAGAATTTGTTGATTGAGTTGGCAAGAAAACATATTGATAAAACGAGTGATTTTGAAAAAATTCTTGATGAGCAAAGTGTTTCATACATTGAGTTTTTCGATATTATTCAATTAAACAGCAATATCAATAACCCAACCTTTGACTATAAGGATATTAAAAAAGGGTTTAAAAAAGGATTTAGCATTTGGGAATCTCAAGAAACTCACAGGGAATGGGTTCAGATTATAAAAAAAAGTAATCGCCCTTTGTTAACTACAAACTACGATTATCTTCTCGAGCAATCCGATGATTCAATTGTTGATTTCATTAATCAAAATCATAGTTTGAAAAATAGATTTCGGCCATTGAGGTCAAAGAAAGGTAGACGTGGGTTTACACCGTATTATCCGTGGCATAATTATTATTCGAACGTTGAATTGATAGATGTTATTCATGAGTTTGGAATTTGGCATATTCATGGATTTTTAGATTATTCATCGAGCATCCGGCTCGGTTTATCAGATTATATGGGTATTGTCACTAAAGCAAAAACTTGGCTGCACAGAGCAAATGGTAATCCTTTTCATAAAATTGAAGGGTTTGATAATTGGGTAGGGAAGAATTCATGGCTTGATATTTTTTTAAACTGCCATTTGTTGTTCGTTGGGATAGATTTAGGTGTTCAAGAAACTTCACTCCGCTGGCTATTGGTTGAAAGAGAAAAACTCTACAGAAAACGTCCTGAATTGAGGAAGTCTACATGGTACGTAGTGAATAAAAAATCAGATAAAAAACTTATGGGTAAAAAACTATTATTTGAGAAGCTTAATATTCAAATGGTAGAAGCAAATGATTTTGATCAAATCTATAAGATGACACCAAAACGAATCGCTTCATATGTTCAATAATATTTTTTCAGAGTGAGCGAGGAATCATATAATTTTAAAACAATAGACGGTTTTTATGAAATCCAATCAACCATTGGATTGCTAGGAAACTGGAAGATTCAGCAAGGATTAAGAAGGTTAATCGAATCCACAGACCTTAAAGATGAAAAGAAAAAGTGTCAATGGGAGATTGAAGCTCTGGGCTTTCTGTTGGAAGATGGGTTGATTAAACCATACTTTGAAGGAATTGATGGAAACAAGGAGCCTGTAGAATTACCCGACAAAAACAAACTTGAGAAAGAATTTGTCAATTATATTAAAAGAAGAGCTAAGGAAACTCATTCTGAATTTTTAAAAGCTAGATATTACCAAATATTATGGAATCTTGCTATTAGTAAAAATCAATCTCATGCCAAGTCGGCTATCGATTCCTATTTAAATATTCTGCGCGAAGCCGAATGGAATAAAGAAAATTCCCATGAGCTATTTGAGGTTTTTGAAAATGCCTTTTGTCTTGGTAACATAATAGCGTACAGAAAGACAGATATCGTTAATGAAATTCATAGCATTGGTGTACCTGAATACTACACCTTAAACGGATTCTATTTCATTGCTCTACAAAAAGGTTCAAATAAGTCCCTGTTGAAAAATGCTCTGAATTATTTCGATCAAGTGTTTAGCAAGGAGATTTCTGGTATTGATCCATATTATCCATTTCACCAAATAGAGAATGCTTTATTCATTGCAAACAAATTAAATGACAATCGTAAAAAGGGATATCAAAGATTGTTAGCGAAGAACTTTGAATTACTTGCAAAAAGCAGACTTGATGATGATACCAAATTAGCTCCATTGAGATTTTATAAGGACGCACTTATTATTTATAATGAATTGAAAGATGAGAAGGCTAGTGAACGAGTCCTGATGCTTTTGAGTAATATAAAAAAGGAAGTAAAGCTTGCATCAATAACGCATGAATTTAGCCCTAATGATTCGGCTAGAATTCTTGAGTATGTCGAACACCTTGGGAGGTCAATATTGTCGCACGATAAGGAAGATGTAGTGGGAGTGTTGGCTACACATCCGACTATATTTCCAGTAAAGGAAACTTTACTTGAAGCAATTGAAGGTAGGCTACCTAATTTTATGGACACAATTTCAAAAACCGTATTTGACATAAATAATAACTTTAAGAATTCGGAAGGTGGAAACACTCTTCAAGAAAAGTTGTTGGCTGATTATCATTTTCATGCGCAGTTTTCCAAATACGTCTTAAAATATATTATAGAAAATGGATTAATTCAAGAAAAGCTAAACTACCAAACAGTAATCCAGTTTTTACTGAATCACTCATGGATTGGCCAAACTTTTGAGAGCAATGAGAAATCGGGAGACAAGGTTGAGTTTAACTGGATTAGTGTAATTGAGCCTGGGATAAGGGAATTATTCAATCAATTGGAGCTGTCATTGTTTCATCGATCAAATTATCCAACATTTATTTTAGCTATTGACTCACTCACCCTTAAGTTTGAAGCTTTACTTCGCCACTTTACTATGATGGTAGGAATCCCTGTGGATGTTCCAAATCGTCAAAGAGATGGGCTCAGAGTAGAATACATTGATAACATTCTTCGAAATGAAAAAATGAGAGCGTATTTCTCCGAAGATGATCTTCTTTTATTTGAATATGTTTATACTGAAAAGGGGGTTAATCTCAGAAACAATGTAGCTCATGGTTTTTTTAAGTACCACCACTATTCGCCAGGATTAGCCTATTTAGCGTTGTTTACTATTCTTAGACTTGGAATTTACAAAGTCAAGGAGAAATGAGTAACAGAATTGAAATTAAAGCATAGAATATAAATAGAGTGAGGAATTTACAATATATAATTATATCAATTTTAAAATTCCATAATTCACGATTGAGCTTATTAATATCTGTAAGAGACCTACTTTAGATAAAATATAACTTAAGAAGCATGGTTAGTCCTTAGTAATACTGACCCAATAACAATTCATACCCAATCAATGGACTTTAAACCGAGCATAAACGAAAAATTCTTAGACCTCTTTTACAAAGAGATTGAATGTGATATTCCTGATACTAATTCAAAACTCAACCTGCATATTCTTAAAATTGAGAATAACCAGTTTTGTTATGATGAACTGATTGATCAGCTGGGAGAAAGTATGATTCCTTTTGCCCTTTCTCGTAAGGAAATACTTGATTTAAAAAGCAGTGGTAAAATTTTTGGCTTGGTAAAAAAAGCGTCCAGAAAATTTAGAGAACATACTGTAAATGACGGAGAAGCAGGGGAACTGCTTCTGTTTTCATTTCTTGAAGCACATCTTAAAGCACCTAAAATTCTGACAAAATTAGAAATCAAACTTTCGTCAAACGATTATGCTAAAGGTTCAGACGGTATTCATTTACTTGAATTAGCACCAAAAAACTATCAGCTCATTTTTGGGGAATCAAAACTATATCAAGAACTGACAACATCATTGACGAAAGCATTTGAGTCAATCCATGATTTTCGAACAAGAAAAAAGAATAACATCCATGATGAAATTGGCTTGATCAATTCGCAATTATGTAAAGAGGCATTTGATGAAGACCTTTACCAATTTTTAAAATCGGTTATCATGCCAAAGGCTAGCGATACCCACCCAATTGTAAAGAACAATGCCTTTGCCATTTTCGCTGGTTTTGAGATTGACTCAACCGATGAAGAAAAACGGTTGAGCAATGATAAATTTTTGGCATTGATTAAGTCCAAAATAAAAGCCGAAGTAGAGGGCAAAATGTGCCACATCAAAAAGAAGATTGATGAATTCGAACTATTCAGTTACACGTTCTACGTTTATGTTTTCCCATTCATGAAACTAGATGAAACGCGAAAGGAAATCATCAAAAAAATAACAAGAGCTGAAGAATGATAGAACGCTTAGCCAATGATGTTTTGCAAGATGAATACTTTATTAAGCTCAATAATAAAGCGGCAAAATTATTGGCTAAGAATTTATTTTCGGAAAATGGTAGAGGTATAAAATTCACCGAAAAAGAATTGAATGACACACTTCGCTTTGCTGACATACTTTCAAATTCCAAAAATCCAAAAGCAAGAAACAAAGCTTACCAACTTATCACCCTGCTCAATGAGGATTACAAAGCAAATCCTTATTACCAGACCTTCTCACATTCTGTATTGGCAAAATTGGGCAACTTTCCCGGAATTGAGTTTTTGCAGAATGAAAACAACAGTTCTGAATTACCCTTTGACAGGGAACTTGAAAAGAAGGTCAAGGAATTTATACAAGCCGTTCCCGATACCGAAGATTTAATATTTACCGACTCACAATTTGAACTATACAAGAAGTTAAGCGGCTCGAAACATTTTAGCTTTTCAGGCCCGACTTCAATGGGCAAATCGTTTATCATTAAATCCTTCATTAGAAAAGTAGTAGGCAACAAACCGCCTGAGAATATTGTCATTATGGTTCCGACTAGGGCTTTGATTAACCAGTTTTCTATCGACCTCAACAAAGAACTCAAAGAGGTTTTGGATCATTATAACTACTCTGTACTTACCAACTCCAATGTTTCTGAGTTACCATCAACAGAACATCACTATATTTTTGTGCTAACTCCTGAAAGGCTTTTAAGTTATCTATCCCAAAAGAATAACCCTCCCATTGCTTATTTATTCATAGATGAAGCGCATAAACTGGCAGCAGAAAAAGACAGTCGAGCAGTAACCGCATATTCAGCCATTTCAAAGGCACTAAGGAGAAATCCCAACCTTAATTTATATTTCTCTTCTCCTAATGTTTCGAATCCTGAAGTCTTTCTGAAATTATTTAAGAAAGACGAAAAGCAATTTTTCAGAACCATAGAAACACCAGTTTCACAAAATCTGTTTTTTGTTGATTTGGTTGAAAAGAAGGTCACCCATTACTTGGATGATGGTCATTATTTATTTGAACCCTTAATCGTAACAAAGTCAGAAACGATTTATGATTTGCTTTTTAAAATAGGTGACGATGAAAGCAACATTGTGTATTGTAGTTCAAGATTTGATGCAGTTGATAAAGCTTCCAAACTATTTGAGCGAAATAAAGACAAACAGATTGAAGTTTCCCGAACTGTAAAAAAGGTTATTCGCCAAATCAAATCTTACATCCACAAAGATTACTTCTTAGGCGAGTTTCTGAATAGGGGCATTGGCTATCACTATGGTAATCTTCCGCAAATAATAAGAAACAAAGTTGAAGGACTTTTTAAAGAGCGTGAAATCAACTTCGTGTTTTGTACTTCGACCCTTTTAGAGGGTGTAAATCTGCCTGCTAAAAATGTTTTTATCCTAAATAACAGGGTACATGGAAATTCATTTTTTAAACCAATCGACTTTTGGAATCTAGCTGGCAGAGCAGGTCGCTTAAAATTAGAATTATCTGGAAATATTATCTGTCTGAAAGAAACTGAAAAAGAGTGGAAAAAACATGAGGATCTTTTGGCAAAAGAAATCGATATTAAACTGAACCCCTCAGTTGAAAGTTATATTGATAAAAAACTAAAGAAGATTGAACAAATTCTTCAAGAAAAACCTGATGTAAAATTTGAGTCAGGTATAATGAAAGAGGTTTTAGAATATATAGCTAATATCATCAACATAGATACTCTTGAGATTCAAAGAAGTAACTATAGAAGTGAAATTATCCAGAAACTGATTGCTGAAAATAAGGAAGCAATAATTGAATTAGCAAAAGAGAAAACGATCAAAGTAGAAGTTCCTTCTAGCGTATTAAATACTAATAATTCAATCAAACTAAATATTCAGAATGAGGTCTTTATTGCTTTGAAAAAGCAAGCCAAGAATCCATCTATCATCAAATTGCCAAGCAGGGTTACATATGAAATATGTCAAGAATGGCTTCATAAATGCTACTCAATGTTTCATTGGTCAACAGAGGAAAAACGATTCAAATCTGAAAAGCAACTTGACTATTATGCCGTTCTGATGAATCAATGGATCAATGGAATATCATTGAGCCAAATCATCAATGAATCTATTGCTTATTACATCCGTAAAGGCAGCACATTAATGGTCGGTTATAAAAACGGGAAACCATCCTATGAGGTGTTCGACAATAGTAAACAACATATCAATGTTCTTATTGGTAACATCATCGATGATATTGAAAGTGTTCTCCGATTTCTTTTCGAAAAATACTTCAATAACTACTATGCCATGCTTGTTGAAATTTTAGGAGAAGAAAATGCTGGTGTCAATTGGGCAACCTTTTTAGAATATGGAACACAAAACACCATCGTGATTGCCCTACAGAATTTTGGACTATCAAGACATTCAGCAGACTACCTTTTTAAGAAATATAAAGACTGCTTAAAAATTGAAGGCGAGAAACTAATTGAAATCAATATGAAGAAGTTAAAAAGCAGATTAAGCACAGAAGAAATAGAATATGATGAAATCAGTTCAATTCTTTTTTGATGAACGAACATTAGTCGAATTCGTTTTTGTTTTATACTACCTTTTTAAGTGATCTGATAAATGCAAGTTGGTTATTATTGTGAACAACCTGAATTAGCTTAATTGTAGACTATTTATTAGTCGTTGTAATGTATCCCAATAAACATGGGGTTGGTTACTATATACATTAATAATGTAACCTTATGATTCCAAAACATATATTGAATCGAGTAGGGGCAAGCTCATTACTTTTTAGCCGGCAAGTAACTTGACTTTTAACTCATTTTTTCAGGCTATAAAAAATCTGCTTTATAAGCCCGTGAGAGCTGTTTGCGGAAATGCTTGGATGAAAATAAATGAAATTATATGCAAAGAGTTTTTCGGTCAGGCGATACAGAAAGTAAGTTTCCTTTGTTTATAGGGGTTAGGAGAGTTTGACTAACAAATCTGAGATAGATGATGGGTTAATGGATGTAAATGATTGACAAGAAAAGTAAAGCCTTAACTAAATAATCACTCCCTCACCACCCGTCTTACAACTACACCTTCATCAAACCAAACTTTTATCAAGTAAATTCCTGAATTTAATGCCGACAGGTCGACTTGATTTTCTGGTTGACGGATTGAAAAAATCTCTCTACCAACCAGGTCATGAACCTGTATTTTTTGGATTTCCTGACTTGCTTTGATTTGCAACAAGCCGGTAGTAGGGTTAGGGTAGAGGGCAACGTGGGGCAAACTGTTTTCTGCAATTGAAACATTGTTGATGGTGTAACACGTACTGGTGTCTGTACACAAACTATCACTTACAATTGCGGCATATTGGCCATTTGCTGTGGGCATAAATATTTGGTTGGTGGCGCCCGCAATGGGTTGACCTGTGCTGCAATCTAGCCATTGGTACGTTGGGTTACTTCCGTTGTTAGATGCCACTAAACCATCAATAGTTTGTATTACACCTACGGCAAAATTTCTAACAAATACAACAAAAACCACGGTGCTATCGCAGCCCGAAACATCAAAATAATTTCCCGTATAAAAACCGCTGGTGGTGTTTTGCACCGTATCTCCTGGTACAACAAAATAATTGCAGACCGTTACGGGCAAAGTGTCTTCTTGCAAGGTGCACAAACCCAATTCTACAAAGAGCATATCTTTCTGCCCGTTGCTGGTTACGAAATTGGTGTTAGCGGTGGGATCAATATCTATGGTGTTTTGAAAGGAGCCACCTGCATAAACAGAAGAGTTATCAGAAAGAAAAGTTGACTCAAATGTATCATCATCGGTTCCGCCAAATGAAGCAGCACTTATAAAGTTTCCTGTAGAATCTAACTTTAGAACAAAAGCATCATTTCCGCCCTGACTCACCAAATTAAATGTGTTGTTTGGGTCGGGGTCTGCATCAGCGGTGCCTCCAAAAAAACCTGAAATCGAAATTTCATTTTGGCTATTTACTGATAGGTCTGTAGCTCTTGCAGTCCAGCTTCCTGCTAATAGCAATTTTGCCCAAAGTAAATTTCCGGCAGTATCTAGCTTTTGCAGATATATTCTATAATTATTAGAATTTAGAATTAGTGAATTATTGGGATCGGGATCAATGTCAATGGTACTTGATGCTGTATGTCCAACATTATACAAATTCCCTTGATTATCGTGGTCAAATGCAATGCAATAATCAACACTAGGCCCCCCAAATGATGCGATGGATACAAAGTTTAAGGCTGTGTCTAATCGCCAGATGAAGCTCTCATTGGAACCTGTTGAAGTCACCTGATTTACAGTGTTGGTATCTGGGTTAAAATCTACAGTGTTGAGAAAAGAACCACCTGTTACAATATGACCATTGTTGTATGCAATTGTATTTGCCCAATCATAAAGAGCACCGCCTGCGCAGACTACTTTTTCAACATCTCCAGAATTAGATACTTTTAAAACACACACATCAGATTCTCCTACACTAGACTTGGTTAAATTCTTATTTGGCGTTGGGTCAAAGTCCATCCATGCTCTTAATAAGCCTGTTAAATAGACATTTCCAGCCTCATCTAGCGTAAGATCATAAAAGTACGTTGACCGAAAATAAGTAACGCCTGAGACTACAACAGTTGTATAGTTACCTTTCCAACCCATTCCCCATTTTACATTTCCGGTGCTATCTAACTTTACTAAAAAAGGCTGATAAACATTGGAATTGCTATTTCCTGGCCATTGGGTGCCATTAGGGGTAAAGAAAATGTTACGTTGGTAACTTCCAGACATATAAACATTCCCCGTATCATCTACGGCAATGTTTTGGCCAATTTCAATATCATTATACGTACCTCGAAAACTCTTTGCCCACAAGAAGTTGCCATTGGCATCTAGCTTTTGAATAAAGGCATCGGGTTTATTGCCCATGGGCGTTGTGAGGTAGTACGTTCCGGGTCCCGGGTCAAAATCTACCGAGTCTGTAAAAGAGCCAGTAATGTAAATATTGCCCTGAGCATCGGTGGTAATGTCTTGTATTTGGTCTGAGCCCGTGTTGCCAGCTGTAAAACTGTAGTTGCTTTTAAAGCTTTGCGAAAAAATGCTGCTGCAAAACAAAGTTGCTAGTAGGGTAGATAAAAGGTATTTCATAAAAAAAAAATAGTTGGTTTTCGAATGTAGGTTTCTAGGCGGAAATGACAAACCATTTTATGAGTAAACACCGAATATTAATTCTTCTGTTTTTGGCAGTATTTCTACCATTGTTTTAAGGGGGCTCTATTTTAAAGCGAATATGCAGCAACTGACTTAATAAAGCACCAGTTGCAAACTGGCGCTAGCGGGGTTGGTCCAGATTACAAATCTGAACCAGCGGCATATCCGCGCCATCTGGGGCTTTTTATCACTTATATATCGTTAAGAGCCTTTGCTTTGCCGATAGAGCATAGTTATAAAGGTCTAGATGATCGACTTGTAATACATTCAATTCTTTTGGGAAATCACTTTTTTTAAAACGCACTTTATCCATATAAAACATAAAAAATGACACTATCTCCTCCTCTTTATACTTTATAAGTTCTGAACAAAATAAATCATTTCGAGCAATAAATTCATCCTTTATTAACTTTTGCATCCAAGAAACAGCATCCGCGTCCCATCTGCCCTCTATGCCTATGTTGATCAAATTGGTTATATAAGTAATTGAGTCAACTACACTGGAGCACTTTCTGTATATCTGAACATGAGATCGACCTAAATAATACAAAGGACTACCACTATCACCATAGTACTCATAAAACCTCTCGAATGATTGCGGGAAATGATTGTAAAATCCCCCAAGCTCTTGTTTATTCAATGTATCAGCCTTAATTACATTTAAAAACACTAGGTTAGAGTCTTTCTGACTATATCCAGAAATCACAATCATTAAAAAAAAAGATAATAAAACTACTCTCATAACACAACTAAAATTCAAATAAAGTATTAGGCAATTCTCTGACTTGTAATTCAACCACGCTTTCTTTAGCTCTTGAATTTGTTTTGAGAATAAACTTCTCACCGGTAAGAAGTTGACCATTCTCACCTCCATTTGCTTCTTGATACATCAATTCAACTTGCCCTAAGGCTCCTGACGAATTAGGAGCAAAATAATGATCTGGCCAAATCGCATTTTCATCTAAATAAGGCTTAGTTTCGCTTAATACATAACACCCCTCTAGTTCGTCAGCCTGATTACCTCGATGTATATAAACCTTTGTACCATCAACATTTATAGTTTCATCCCAATTTGGATGCCCATCCATGGTTTTATATTTCAACGTGTAGGTATCCTTATTTCGTAGCCCATTGACAGGATTTTTAGAGTGTTCGCTACTAGCTAGCATATAAAATTCACCATCAACTTTTTCTTCAACTCCTTTTCTTATGACCGAAAAAGTCACCATATAAATATCAGATGCGCCATCCTCCATGTCATCTAATCTAGCAGATCTATGCATCACCAATGTATCATTCCCGTCAGGATCTAAAATCATAACTGGATTGTTTGCAACAAACGCGTAAGGTGAAGTCGAATAAAACTTGTTAGCCATCGCATCCACACTCAACCACACGCTCACCTGCGGGTTATAATACCGTGCGCCATAATAGTACAAACCCGTTTCTTCATCCAACTCTTCGCCGTTAAAGCGGTACGGGCTTTCCCATGTGTTTGAAAGAGATTTTTCTTCTTTAATGGTTTCGCCCCAGGGGGTGTATAAAAAGTATTGGTAGGGTAGGCCATCCATGTCGGTAATATACTCCACATTTCCGAGATAATCGGGGTGGTAGTAAAACAATAAATGTACCGTAGTGCTGTATGACCCTTCTTCGGGGGCATCTTCCAAACCTTCGT
>JAHEMU010000343.1 GCA_024643485.1 Cytophagales bacterium | reverse complement strand
CAATCGAAATTATTGGCAGTGCTACAAAATAGAAAAGTCAGTCGTGTTGGATCAAATATGGAAATTTCCGTAAATATTCGTCTCGTTTGTGCTACCAATATGCCATTATATGAAATGGTGAAAGAAAACCGATTTCGACAAGATTTATTGTACAGAATCAATACCATCGAAATTGTTTTGCCCCCTCTAAGGGAGCGAATGGAAGATATAGGGTTGCTGGCGAATCATTTTTTATCAACCTATTCTCAAAAATATAACAAATCCATTTCAGGAATTAGTGATTCTGCACACGCACTTTTGAGAAAACACTCTTGGCCAGGAAATGTTCGCGAATTACAACATGCAATAGAACGGGCTATCATTATGAGTAATAATGCCATTTTGCAAGCCGAAGACTTCAATCTATCCTCTGCCCCATCCGCTTCCAATGATCAGGAAGATGTATCATTGGAAGATTTTAATCTTGAAGAGGTAGAAAAAATACTCATTCGAAAAGTATTAAAAAAATACAATGGAAACATAACTCAGGCAGCAACATCTTTGGGTTTAACACGATCTTCTCTCTATCGTAGATTAGAAAAATATGGACTTTAAAAATTTCAGAGTAAAAATTGCCTACAGGATTTGTATTATCTTTATAAATCTATTTTTAGCCTGCTATGCATTTTTCGCAATAGAAAACAATTTTGTGTTTTCTGTATTAATGATAACTTCCATTCTTCTATCTATTGAATTATATTCCTTTACCATTCAAACCAATCGAAAACTCACTCGATTTTTAAATTCGATTCGATATTCTGATTTTATCACAGGATTCTCGGCAGATAATAAGTTAGGAGAGAGTTTTAAAGAGTTAAATCAGTCATTTAATTCAGTTTTGGAAGCTTTCAGAAATGCGCGATCCGAGAAAGAGGAACATTTGCAATTTTTGAATATCGTAGTAGAACACGTAAATGTCGGCTTAATATCTTTTGATGAGGAGGGAAATATAGGGTTGATCAATGCCGCCGCAAAAAAATTAATTGATATAAATGTGCTTCAAAATATTGAGGAGTTAATTGAAAAAAACAGCAAATTATATAAAACCCTTTTTGATTTGCCAGCAGGTAAAAGCTCCCTTTATAAAACCAATGAAGATGTCCAACTTTCCGTTCACGCGACTGAAGTACGATTAGCCGGCAGCCTATTCAAGTTGGTTGCATTGCAGAATATCCAACCTGAACTTCAGAAAAAGGAATTAGAAGCATGGCAAAATTTAACAAAAATTTTGCGTCACGAAATTATGAATAGCATTACTCCAATTTCTTCATTGACTTCTACTTTAAGTGAAATATTAACATTGGACTTACTTTTGAAAGGGAATCACTTTCAACTTTCAAAAGAAAGTGCTGAAGATTTAAAAGAAGGGCTTCACACCATTGAAAATAGAAGTCAGTCGTTAATACAATTCATTAACGCCTATCGCGATTACACCACCATTCCACTTCCTAATTTAGTAGAAACACCCGTAAAACCGATGCTGAATCGAATTTCTGGACTAATGAAATCCGAGTTTTCGAATAATCGAATTGATGTTGAAATTATCGTTTATCCGGAATCTATTTCATTATTTATTGATGAAGACCAAATATCACAAGTTTTAATAAATCTCATCAAAAATTCAATTGAATCTGTTCAGGGGGTAAATAATCCTAAGATCTCCATCATTGCAGAAACTCATGAAAAGCAAGTGATCATAAAAATAAAAGACAACGGTACGGGGATTGTAAGAGAAGCACTTGATAAAATATTTATTCCCTTTTTCTCAACTAAAAAAGAAGGATCAGGAATCGGATTGGCACTATCCAGACAAATTATGCAATTGCATCACGGAACGATCTCAGTAGACTCCACTCCAAATGTATCTACTACATTTTACCTCCGGTTTTAGATAGCGACTCTGCCCTTGCGTACTAGGAATGGCTGCCATTCGTCACATAGATAACCCGAAAAATCACGTACAAAATGAGAATAACCCGGTTTAAATGGTTGTTTATTCATTACCATACCCGCCTCAATGGGAGTGCGATCACCTTTCACAGTATTACAGCGTTTACAAGCAGTAATTAAATTGGTCCATTCCGATTTACCTCCCTGCGCCCTCGGCTTAACGTGATCCAATGTTAAATTCTTCGTTGAGCTGCAATATGCACATTCAAAACCATCGCGCTTAAACACATTTTGCCTCACCAATGTCACCCCTTTATACGGAACATTGACGTATTTTAATAATCGAATTACCGCAGGCGCATCATGTTCTTGGTTTACTGAGTGAAGTTTAAAATGTTTGTATGAAGTTACCAATTCTACTTTATTGAGAAACACCAACACAAAAGCCCTACTCAAATTTATCATTGAGAAGGGCGAATAGTCTTGATTTAACACTAACACTTTATACTTCACCCATGTAAATTACAGGAACAATACGTAAAGTACAAATAAACCTCTACGGTGTTTGGGCTAATGATAACAGGCAACGAATAATATCAGTAGTCGTGATAATCCCTACCAACTCATCATTTTCGACCACAGGCAAAGCATGAAACTCTTTGCTCATGATAACATCAGCGGCTTCCGCTACCGTTGCTTTAGGCGGAATTACTGTTAAATTTCTTACCATCATATGCTCTAAAGTAAAATCACCCAACAACACTTCATCCAAATCATTTTCCTCCTCACCTAAATGTTCTGCAAAACACAACCTTACTAAGTCAGACTTGCTAATCATCCCAATAAGTTTATTGTCCTTTACGACAGGTAAATGCCTTACTTTATATTTATTCATTAAATGAGAAGCCTGTTTTAATGTCATGTCATCTGAAATTTTGAACACTTCCTTGGTCATAATTTCCTCCACTCGCATTTCCATAATTTCAATTTATTTTACTATAATTTCCAACTTTCCTTCCTCAATTCCTATGATATAAATCACCTGAACACATTAATAAATTTCTTATTTATTTAAAAGATTGTTGAATGGTTGTAACTTTTAATAAAGTAAGTCGTCTTCTTAACATACTATGGATAAAAGTGAATTTGAAGAGCAAATTGATGCATTGCAAAACAAGCTATTTAGGTTTGCTTCTAGCTATATGGGAAACTACGAAGACGCAAAAGACATTGTACAGGAAACATTTATAAAATTATGGGATAATAAATCGTCCTTTCTAAATAAAAGTGCAATTCCTGCATGGTGTTTTAAAGTCGCTAAGAACAAGTCACTTGATAGGTTAAAATCACATGCTGTTTCAAAAAAAAGTACTCTAGAATCAGCGGTGAACTTTGAAAATCCTAGTAATCCTGAAAAGGAAA
>JAHEMU010000040.1 GCA_024643485.1 Cytophagales bacterium | reverse complement strand
CGGGAACGCGCATTAATAAAGTAAATACCCCCAAGGTAGCTTGCAGAACCCAAATGCCTAGCACCCATTTTGATAAAGTTTTTAATCGATTGTTTTCTTGTTTATAAACGAGAAATACGATGGGCAATAGCAGTATAAACGGCAATACACGGTGGATAAATTGTACGGTAACTGGTTCTTCAAATAAACTCATTAACCCCATACTTCCGAATTGTGAAGTAACTAGCGAAGACATCCATTCATTTCCCATTAAAGGCCAGGTATTGAATATTAATCCGGCTTTGAGACCTGCTACAAAGGCTCCGAAAATGATTTGAAGCAACAAAACGATCAAAAGTAGATAAGTAGATCGGTAAATAAGCCTCGATTCATTACTTTTTGTGAAAATAACGGGTCTAATTTTTAAATAAAGCCATAAAATATAGCTGTAAACTAACAAAGCGGCACAAAAGTGTAATGCCAATCGATAATGACTAACAGCCGGCTGGTCAACCAACCCAGATTTAACCATCAGCCACCCAATTACTCCCTGAAGTCCACCAAGTAAAAACAGTACTAACAGCCGTTTAATCCAAATACTATCAAATACTTTTTTGTATAGTAAAAAAAGAAAAGGCACCAAGAAAATAATTCCTATAACTCTCCCAAGTGCTCGGTGTATAAATTCCCACCAGAAGATGGATTTGAAATCTGCTAATTCGAAATGGCTGTTTTTTTTCTGAAATTCGGGCGTTTCCTTATAATGATCAAATTCCAATTGCCAATCAGTTTCATTTAACGGGGGTACTATTCCTGAAATAGGCTTCCAATGTACCATAGATAACCCAGAATGTGTAAGTCGAGTAATTCCTCCGATAATGACCATTGCGATGACCAAAATGGCTCCTAATGCCAACCAATTCGCTACAAAACCCTGATATTCTTTTTTCATCCGACTGTTTATTAACTGAACTTCACTAATTTATTTGTTCACAATTGCTTTGTGAGGAACTCTTGTTAAATTTAGAGCAAATTTAATACCCGCGAGGTGTTTTGCAACTATTAAAATTAAAAAGTAAACCTGTGAAAATTTCATCCCGAAACAGTGCGATCATTGATAAAAGCAAGTATATCAGCCGCGATTTAAGCTGGTTGAAGTTTAATGATCGTGTTTTGGATCAAGCGAGCAGGAAACACCGAAATGTTTTTGAACGTATGCGTTTTTTGGCAATTGCGGATAATAACCTCAATGAGTATTTTATGATTCGAGTAGGTAGTTTATATAACTACATCGATTTTCAAAAAAAACGTCTTGATTATTCAGGCTTGCGCGAAGAACCGTTCCGTAAATTATTGCTTAAAGCAAATAAAGAATTTCGGTTGAATGAAGCTTCTTGTTTCCTGAATCAACTAAAACCCCTTTTTCTAAAAAATGGTTTTGATATTATATCCTATTCAGACTTAAGAGAAAAGGAAAAAATTAAGGTTGAAAAATATTTTGATAGTACCATATTCCCCATGCTAACTCCAATGGTTTATGATTCCTATCACACTTTTCCCACTTTAACAAATTTAAGGCTAATTCTTGGGGTTGTAACAAGATCGGCTATTGATCCAGGGGAAAATAAAAGGCTCTCATTTGTCCAAATACCGGGTAATTTGCCAAGATTTTATGAAATAGTGAGGGGAGGAGTTGTTCATTTTCTACCTGTGGAACAAATCATTTCTAAACATGTAAATTCGTTATTTAGAAATGTTGAAATTGCCTCGGCGTCGCTGTTTAGAATAACCAGAAATGGTGATTTTACCTTGGAGGAGAGTGAAGATATTGAAACGAATTTCTTAAATGAACTTCGACTGAAATTGAAAACTAGAAAAACGGGTCGTGTGGTTCGTTTGGAAACGTATCAATCGGCAGATAAATGGATGTTGAAATCACTTAAAGATCATTGGCAAATTGATGAGTACAACATCATGTATACAGAAGAGGGCGATTTATTGGATTATACTGGATTAAATCAAATCATTCGACATACCAATTGGGCGGATAAGCAACCAAATACGCACAAACCAATTAAGCCATTAAATTTCCCCGAACATGGAACAAGGGATATTTTTGAAATACTTAAAGAACGTGATATCCTTTTACATCATCCATACAACCGCATGGAACCGGTGATTGAGTTGCTAGAAAAGGCCGCTGTGGATTCTCATACTTTAGCCATTAAAATCACCATTTATCGGGTAGCTTCAAATAGTAGAGTGACTTCCGCACTTTTAAAGGCGGCAGAAAATGGGGTTCACGTTTCTGTATTATTTGAAGTAAAAGCTCGTTTTGATGAAGAAAATAACCTTCAGGAAGCACAGAGACTTCAAAAAGCGGGTTGTTTTGTGATCTATGGAGTGAGTAATTTAAAAACCCACACCAAACTGATGATGGTGGTTCGTAAGGAAGGTAAGGAAGTAACGCGTTACGTCCATTTGGCCAGTGGTAACTATAACGAAGATACAAGTAAACTCTATACTGATATTGGTCTACTTACTACTAATCAGGTACTCGCAGAAGATATTAATGAGTTTTTTAATGTTATTACGGGGCACAGTTACCCGGTTTCGTATAAGAATTTGTTGACCGCACCTCGAGAAATGAGGAATCGTCTGATTGAAATGATAATGGCTGAAGCCAAGCGGGCTGAGGCGGGAGAGCCGGGTTTAATCGTCATTAAAATCAATTCTTTGCAAGATCTTGAAATGATTGACAAGCTGTATGAGGCTTCTCAAAAAGGAGTAAAGATTAAGTTGATTGTGCGTGGGATTTGTTGTTTGAAGCCAGGAAGGCCTGGTTTAAGCGATAATATAGAAGTAAAATCAATCGTAGGGGACTTTTTGGAGCACAGTAGGGTATTTTATTTCCACAATGGCGGAGATCCTTTGGTTTATGTAGGAAGTGCCGATATTATGGTGCGAAGCTTTGATCGAAGAATTGAATCACTTTTTAGAGTAGATTCAGAAATTCTAAAACAACAATTGATCAATTTACTTAGTTTCAACCTTAAAGATACCTTTAACTCTTTTGAAATGACCGAAAATGGTAATTATGAGCCACTATATGATGCTGAACCTTCTTTTAATATTCATAAGGAGTTCTTTAAAATTAGCAGAGAATCAGTGGCGAAAGCAAAATTGATTTAATTTATCGAGAAGCTAAATGACGTAATTTTAAAATGTCAGTTACTTCTTTTAAGGAACTTCCTTTTGCTCTTAGTAATACCAAATAGTGATATAACAAATCTGCCGCTTCGTTATTGAACAATTCCATATGGTCGTCTTTTGCTTCGATAATAAGTTCAACAGCCTCTTCGCCCACTTTTTGTGCTGCTTTGTTGATATTATTGAGTAGCTCATTCGTGTAAGAACCTGTTTTAGGGTTTTTCATTCGATCTTCAATAAGATCGTCTAAAAAACTAATATCGGGCTTCGATTCATTCTTTTCTGAAAAACAGGTGTCATTTCCTGTATGGCAAACAGGACCATTCGGCTGAACTTTTATTAATAAGGTATCTTGGTCACAATCCATAGATATCTCGTCTAACTTTAAGGTGTTTCCAGAGGTTTCCCCTTTGGTCCAAAGCCGCTTTTTGGAACGACTGTAAAAGGTTACATAACCGGTATCCATCGTTTTTTGCAAGGATTCCTTATTCATATATCCTAACATTAGTACCGTTTTGGATGAGTTATCCTGAATGATCGCAGGTATAAGGCCTAGTTCATTTTTATTAAAATCAAGGTTATCTATATTCATCGGATGGGTATATTTTTAAGTTGAAGATATTCTTTTAAATTTTGAATGGGTATTTCGTTGTAGTGAAAAATACTGGCAGCTAATGCAGCATTAATGGGAGTTTGAGTAAATAAATCCTCAAAATGGCTCATTTTCCCTGCTCCACCTGAGGCAATGATGGGTAGTGAAACCACTTCTTGTAGTTTTTTAAGGGCATTTATGGCAAAACCACCTTTCGTTCCATCGTGGTCCATGCTAGTGAATAGAATTTCACCTGCTCCACGGTCTTCTACCTCTTTGGCCCATGTGTAAAGCGACTTTTCGGTCAATTGCCGGCCCCCATGAGTGAATACCTTCCAATCTGAATCGATATATTTAGCGTCAATGGCTACCACTAAGCATTGAGAACCAAATTGTTTGGCGATGTTATCAATCAAGTTTGGATCCTTTACAGCCGAGGAATTAATAGTTATTTTATCTGCTCCAGCACTTAATAAATCGTACACAGTTCCAACTTGATTTATACCTCCACCTACTGTAAAGGGAATGTCTATTTCCTTTGCGATTTGATCAACCAAATGCAAAAAGGTGTTCCTACCTTCAATGGTAGCTGAAATATCTAAATAAACCAGCTCATCAGCGCCTTCTGCAGCATATTTAGCTCCCATTGCGATGGGGTCGCCGGCATCTTGTAGCTGGACAAATTGCACCCCTTTTACTGTCCTACCTTCATGGATATCCAAGCATGGGATAATTCTCTTCTTAAGCATAATTATATTTTTTTGAGATGGCTTGTAGATCTATTTTCCCTTCGTATAATGCTTTTCCAATGATGACTGCCTCAATATTGGCTTTTTCTAATTCCTCAATATCCTCTTCCGAGCTCACTCCACCACTAGCGGTAAGATAAAGCGAAGGAAAACGCGCTTTCAATTGTTTATATAATGGAATGGATGGACCCGTTAAGGTACCATCGCGTGAAATATCTGTACAGGTAATGTAATTCAGTCCCTCTTTTTCAAATTGACCTATAAACTCTTCGATGGTTTGGGTAGTAGTTTCTTGCCATCCATTCATCGCAATCTGATTATTTAAAACATCTGCACTCAAAATGATATGTTGAGGATATTTTTGTAGCGCCACCTTAAATCCAGTTGGGTCTTTTACCGCCCATGATCCAATGTTTACTTTTTGCGCTCCTGCAGAAATTATTCGTGAAATATCTTCGATAGATTTTATTCCTCCACCATAATCCACTTTCAAGGAGGTACGCGAAGTTATTTTTTCAAGTACCTCAAGGTGATTTACTGAACCCGTTTGTGCATTATCTAATTGAACCAAATGTAAATAAGTAAAACCTAACTGCTCAAGTTCAAGTGAAAATTCGACCGGATTTACATTGTATTGACTTTTTTTATTAAAATCACCTTTCGTAAGTCGAACACATTTACCGTCTATTATATCGATAGCTGGAACTAATTGTATCATAGTTTTAAAAAGTTTTCAATTAATATTTGACCACTCTGAGCTGATTTCTCAGGGTGAAATTGGACACCATAGAAATTACCACTTTGTAGTGCACTACTAAATGGTTGGATATATTCAGTGGTGCCACTGGTGTTAATTCCAATTTCTGCATAATAACTGTGAACAAAGTAGAAATGGGAATTATTTGGAATGCCGGTAAAAAGCAAAGACTGGGTGGGGGTAACTTCATTCCATCCCATGTGTGGTACGGTAAATTCACTACTAGCTTTGAATTTCTTAACATTCAAATCAAAAATCCCCATACCATCGGTATTTCCTTCTTCCGTATGCTTGCACATAAGCTGCATTCCCAGACAAATTCCCAAAACAGGTTGTTTTAATGTTGGAATAAGTTGGTCGAGCTTCGTTTTCCTTAACAATTCCATGGTGGAAGAAGCTTCCCCCACACCTGGGAAAATTACTTTATCCGCCTGGTTTATGATATTAAAGTCATCGGTAATGATTGGTTCAATTCCCAGCCGTTTTAAAGCATAGGTCACTGATCTTACATTTCCTGCGGCATATTTAATTATGGCTATTTTCATTATAATGTTCCCTTTGTGCTTGGTATATCACTTTTCGTAAAATCCTTTTTTATTGCCATTTTAATCGCTTTAGCAAAGGATTTGAAAATGGATTCAATTTTGTGATGTTCATTGCTTCCACTTGCGGAAATATTCAAATTGCATTGTGCGGCATCGGTAAATGATTTGAAAAAGTGAACCCACATTTCCGTTGGGATATGACCAATTGATTCTCGTTTAAAATCGACCTCCCATACTAGCCATGGTCTTCCACCGAAATCCAAACTGCAATTAGCAAGACAATCGTCCATAGGTAGCTGAAAACCATACCGCTCTATACCAGTTTTTTTACCCAATGCAGCCCGAATTGAGGCACCTAAGGCAAGAGCGGTATCTTCGATGGTGTGATGTTCATCCACTTCTAAATCACCTTTTGTGCTGATGTTTAAATCGATTCCAGCATGCCGAGCTATTTGATCAAGCATGTGATCAAAAAACGGTAAACCGGTATCTATTTTACCATATCCCGCACCCTCTAAGTCCAATTCAACGGTTATTCTAGTCTCTTTAGTATTTCGTATCAACCGCGATTTACGCTCTTGAATGGATAGAAATCGATAAATTTCTTCCCACTTTGTACATGATGTGGCCAACGAATCTGACGATACTTTGGTGTTGTTACTTTCTGAAAATCGACCATCGAATTGGATTAGAATTCCTTTACATCCTAAATTTTTAGCCAATTCAATGTCTGTATATCTATCTCCAATTACAAAGGAATTGGTCACATCATAATTTGAAGATAAAAACCGTTTTAACATGTCTATACCAGGTTTTCTAGTTGGTAAGTTTTCTTCCGGAAAGGACCGATCGATGTGCTCTGAATTAAAAATAATACCCTCATTTTCGAAGGTTTTAATTATCAGTTGGTGTACAGGGAGAAAATCAGCCATTGGAAAGGAGTCTGTTCCCAATCCATCTTGATTAGATACTAAAACTAACTCATAATCTAATTCTTTGGCAATTTTACCCAACCACGTAAAAACCCCAGGCGCAAATGTCAATTTTTCGAACGCGTCAAGTTGATAATCATTGGGTTCTAAAACCAATGTGCCATCACGATCTATAAAAAGTACTTTTTTCATCTCAGTTATATTTTAAAAGTGCGTTCATCAATTGCATATTTTCAGCTGGTGTTCCTACGGTAAATCGCAAGCAGCCTTCACAATTCAATTCCTTTGATCTATTTCTTACTATAATTCCCATTTTTGTGAGGTAGTTAAAAATGATTTCCGATTGCTTAAATCTCACCAAAATAAAATTGGCGTCAGACGGAAAGACCTTAATAACATGCTCATTCAAAACTAAAAAGTCGGTTAATTTTTTCCGCTCATTAATAATTTCTTTTACTTGTTTGGTCAAATTTTCTGATTGACTTCTAAGTAATTGAACGGCCATATCTTGAGCCACTACTGAAACATTGTAGGGAGGTTTAATTGAATTTAAAACATCAATAATGATGTTCGATGCAAATGCAAAACCTATTCTCAAACCAGCCATACCGTATGCTTTACTCAAGGTTTGGAGTATGACTAAGTTGGGATACTTTGAAAGTTCAGATAGGAGAGAGGGTTGGGACGAAAATTCAATGTATGCCTCATCTACAATCACCAAACCTTGAAAATTATTAATGATATGAAGGATTTCTTTCCTTTCTAATTCATTTCCGGTAGGATTGTTTGGGGAACATAAGAGGATAAGTTTAGTGTTATCATCAACATTTTTTAAAATCTCATTTGAATTCAGATTGAAATCAATGTTTAAAGGGACTTTCTTAACTTTTACCTGATTAATTGCTGCAGATACTGAATACATGCCATAACTGGGGTCGGTAACGATTATTTCGTCTACACCAGGATTACACGTGGCCCTGATTAACAAATCGATGGCTTCATCGCTTCCGTTTCCAATAAATAGGTTAGAAGCATCAGTCTTTTTAATCTGACTAACAATAGTCCTAAGCTCCATTTGAAGTGGATCGGGGTATCGGTTCACCCTATTTTCATAAGGGTTTTCATTGGCATCTAGGTAGCAAATGGCTTGACCTTGATATTCGGAACGAGCCGATGAATACGGTTTCAAAGCAAGAATGTTCGGTCTGAAAATTGACTTATTCATGATTCAAATGATTTTAATCGTAAAGTAACCGCTTGCTTGTGTCCCCATAATTCTTCGTTTTCTGCCATGATTTCGATGGTTTGTCCAATGTTTTTAATTCCTTCATCTGTTATTTCCTGGAATGTGATGTATTTCATGAAATTTTCCACTCCGAGGCCAGCAAATGATTTTGCAAAACCATTGGTTGGTAGCGTGTGGTTCGTACCAGATGCATAGTCTCCAGCAGATTCAGGGGTATAATTACCAAGAAAAACAGAACCAGCATTCCGTATACTAGCAACCAATTCCTTATAATTTTCAGTTTGCAATATTAAATGTTCGGGTGCATAAGCATTTGAAAATTCCATTGCTTTAGCAACTGAATTAAATAAAAGAATTTTACTATGTTCTAAAGCAGACTGAGCGATAGCTTTTCTTGGAAGTTCCTTTAATTGATCCTCGATACATAAAAGTACCTTATCAGCGAGGTTTTGTGAGGTGGTACAAAGTATCACCTGACTATCAGGCCCGTGTTCTGCCTGGCTCAATAAATCAGCTGCAATAAATGCAGGATTACCAGAATCATCCGCAATAATCAATAATTCAGATGGTCCGGCGGGCATATCAATGGCGGTGCCCTGTTCTGAAATGATCTGTTTGGCTGTAGTTACAAACTGATTTCCAGGACCGAAAATTTTATCGACTTTTGGAATAGATTCAGTCCCGTATGCGAGCGCACCTATGGCTTGAGCACCCCCTACAGTGAATATACGGTCGACTCCTGTTAAAAGTGCTGCAAAAACAATGGCAGGGTGTATTTTCCCGCTTCTATTGGGAGGTGTACATAAGATAATTTCTTTACATCCAGCTAATTTTGCAGGAATTGCAAGCATTAAAACGGTAGAGAATAATGGAGCACTCCCTCCAGGAATGTAAAGTCCAACCCGGTCTAAAGGAACAGGTATTCGAGAGCATTTTACTCCTTTCATTGTTTCTACCTCGATTGTTTCAGGTACCTGACGCGAGTGAAATAGTTGGATGTTTTTATGCGCAGTTTCTATTGCCTTTTTCAAGTCATTAGGCACATCCTTGCAGTATGATTCCCAGTCTTCACGAGGAAGTTCAAGCGATTTTAAGGAAACTTGGTCATATCTGGCGCAGTATTCGATGAGTGATTTATCACCTCCTTTTTTCACGCCTTCCAAAATATTTTGAATGGTACTTTTAATAAAATCACCATTCATTACAGGCCTCATGATTAATTCAGCCCAAAGTTGATTTTCTGGATATTTATATTGTTTCATGAGTTAAAAATTAGAGGATCATTTTTTCAATGGGTACAATGAGAATTCCGCGTGCTCCAGCTTCTTTAAGTGCGTTAATTTTTTCCCAAAAATCATTTTCAGTAACTACAGAATGAATGGACGACCAGCCCTTTTGGAGCAATGGAAGAACAGTGGGACTATTCATTCCAGGTAAAATTTGAGCTATTTCATCAATTTTTTCATTCGGCGCGTTCAATAAGATGTATTTATTGTTATTGGCATTTTGAACGGACGACAAACGAAATAATAGTTGATCTAGAATGGCCTCCTTAGCGTCGTTTAGTTGTGGGGTTTTTATCAACACAGCCTCGCTTTTCATTACCTGAATGGTTTCTTTTAATCCATTACTTAGCAGTGTACTGCCGGTGCTTACTATGTCGAAGATTGCGTCGGCCAGACCTATACCGGGGGCTATTTCTACAGAGCCACTGATGGAGTGAATCTCAGCAGAAATATTCATTGAATTGAGATAATTCTGTAGAATGGTAGGGTAGGAGGTCGCTATCCTTTTACCATTCAATTGTTGCGGTGATATAAGGTCACTTTCACGAGGTACTGCGATGGATAAACGACAACGAGCAAAACCCAGTTTTTTTACCAATTTTGTTTTATATGACTTTTCTTCGAGAATATTTTCCCCAACAATCCCTAAATCTGCGACGCCATCTTGTACATATTCCGGAATGTCGTCATCTCGCAAAAACAACAATTCCAAGGGAAAATTTGTTGCTTGAGTTTTAAGCTGATTTTTTCCATTTAGGAAGTGAAAACCACATTCCTGTAATAGATTTAAACTTTTTTCTTGAAGTCTTCCCGACTTTTGAATAGCAATTTTTAGTGTTTCCATCATTTTTTGAGCATAAAAAAAGGCCTGTCGCAAAACAGGCCTTTATAGTTTATATGTTTTTTAAAATAGACTACCTGTCATGCGATCGCATTAGCGTATGATGCAAATGATGACAAGTATTCTGATTCATTTTTTTTCTCGTTTATTCTGTAAAGAAAGAATGCTAATTTTTAATATCAAAGGTATTTTTCAAATAATTATAAATTACATACCGAGTGATTGATTTTCTAGCGAAGCTAATTCCACTACTTTTTCATACTCTTCTGGAGACAAATCATTAAAGAAGTAGTGTACAGGATTCACTTTTTGATTGTTTCTGACCACCTCATAATGTAAATGAGGAGCGGTGGACAATCCGGTATTACCGACGTATCCGATAAGTTCCCCGCGCTTTACCACCTGTCCTACCTTCACGGTGAACTCATGCATATGCGCGTATTTTGTTTTAAACCCAAAACCGTGATCAATCTCCACTTGCTTTCCATAGCCTTTAAAACTCACTTCAACCATACTTATTTTACCATCGGCGGTTGCGTAAATTGGAGTTCCGATAGGTGCGGAGAAATCGATACCGGTATGCATTTTTTTCACCTTATACACCGGGTGAAAACGATAGCCATAACCACTTGCAAGTCTGATTAATTCTTCATTAGAAACAGGTTGAATGGCAGGAATAGCTGCTAACATTTGTTCTTTACTTTTTATCATTTCACGAAGTTCTTCATGCGATTGATTCTGAATAAAGTATTTCCGCTTAATAAAGTCTATTTTCTTTTTGGTTTGGAGAACCAACTCCTTTCTATCAAAATTCTTGGAATTCAATTCGGCATAGCGGTCACTTCCTCCAACACCAGCATTTCTGACACTAGATTCAATTGGTTCGGCGCCCATAATTACCCGATAGATGTTATTGTCGTTGTATTCTAATGAAGAAGAAATCTGGTTGAGTTGTTCTACATCCTTATTGATTCCATCTAGGTAAAAGGACAACTCTTCTACCTCATTTTTAAGAGATACAATGCGTGGAGACTCAAAATAGGTATTGAACAAGAAGTAAATCCCCACTGCAAATGCTAATGCTAACACCATAAAACCCATGGCGTTCATTATGATATCGCTCGGCTTGGTACGTATTCGTTCGTACTTGCAAGTTTCGGTATCGTAATAATATTTTATTCTGGCCATAATTATAGTCAGTTAGTTGCTTTTAGGTCTGAAGGGTTTAATAATTTCCTCATTACATACCAAAAAAGGCCCTTCAATTAAATCGATGCAATAGGGAACAGCCGGGAATACAGCATCTAAACACTGGCGGATGGCTTTTGGTTTTCCCGGTAGATTAATAATAAGCGTTTTATTTCGAATTCCCGCAGTTTGACGGCTTAAAATAGCAGTAGGTACATACTGCAAGCTTACTTGTCTCATTAATTCTCCAAAACCCGGCATCATTTTTTCACAAACAGCCTCGGTAGCTTCGGGGGTAACGTCTCGTTTTGCCGGACCTGTACCACCACTTGTAATAATTAAACAACAATGCTCTTCATCAGCCATTCGCACCATTTCAGCCGATATTTGATCTTGCTCATCAGGGATTACGGCATACACTTTTTCCCATTCTACTACTAAATATTCATTCAGGGTATCAACAATGGCTTTACCAGGAATGTCCTCATAAATACCTTTACTGGCTCTGTCTGAAACATTTATAATCCCTATTTTTATCTTTTCTTTCAAAATATAGTCCTTAACGTTGTGCTTTTGGTTTTAGTTTCCCTTGTATCAATAAATTATACTCATCACAAGTTAACATTCCTTTATCATCACTGAAAGGGCAAGTGCGATAGGTAGTGCCAAATTTACCCTTTTCTATGATAACTGTCTGCCCTTTACAAACTGGACATATAAATTTACCCGAATTACCACAATCAACATAATTATGAGTAAATAAGGTGTCGGTGCCTATGAACGCGGTAGTGTCGCTCGCTTTTTGATCAAGCAATAATTGCTCAGATTTCCTCAGCAATTCACTACTCTCTTTAAAATACATGCCTCCAGTGCCTTTAAGCGCCATGTATTTATTCAACCAATCAATGCTTTGCTTATAATTCTTTAAAAAATAGGAGTTTTTACCAATATAAAAGACCAGGTTTGAAGGTACTGGATTTAACTTCTCAAGTACTTCCTTGAATTTAATATCGGCCTCTTGATATTGCCCCGCTTCCATTAATGCAACTCCCTCGTCCATAGAGGTTATTAACCTTGTACGTTGAATGGACCCTGTTTCATTATTCACGGATTGAGACAACGAAAGGGTAGTGCTAATTATTATTAATAAAAATGTGTATCCTATTCTCACCTTTTCTATGTATTTCCTTGTGTAATTTCAGATTCATTTTCTGAATCCTTTCTTCCTGTTTGGTTTTGATTCCTCGGAGGCACTGGATCGTAAC
>JAHEMU010000342.1 GCA_024643485.1 Cytophagales bacterium | reverse complement strand
CCCTAATAATAATGGAGCCAACGTCCTTTTCTCCTCTCTTCAGGGGTTTTCATCTTCCAACCGAAGTAACGACAACATCAATAGCTCACTCGAAGGCTTGGGATTACAGAATGGAACCGATTTCGAAAAAATTAATGGTGCTAGAAAGCTTACTGATAATGAATATACCATCAACAGGGAGTTGGGGTATGTTACGCTTTTTAGAAGATTGCAAAATGATGAAGCCCTCGCAGTAGCTTATGAGTATACCTACAACGGAAAACGTTACAAAGTAGGTGAGTTATCAGAAGATTATAGCTCCCGTCCTGAGGATGAAGTAATTTTCTTGAAAATGTTAAGACCAAGAAAAATCAATATCAGGGATGGTCAAGGTTTCAAAATTCCTACGTGGGATTTAATGATGAAAAATATTTACGCCCTTAATGCCACAAGTGTTAACCGTGAAGGCTTTCAATTGCGAGTAATTTATCGAGATGACCGTACAGGGATTGATAATCCACAATTGCAAGAAGGAGTATTAGCTCGAACAAAACAGTTAATTGAAATCTTCGGTTTGGATAAACTTAATACCAGTAATGACCCTCAAAGAGACGGCAATTTCGATTTTGTGGAAGGGATAACTATTAATCAACAAAATGGGTTGATTATTTTCCCGTATCTAAAACCATTTTCATCTGCAATTAGAGAGGTATTTAAAGACGATCCAAGAGAGGATGTTTTGATTGAAAAATACGCCTATGATACTCTATACAACACAACCAAAGCAGATGCTATTTTAGATGCAAATAAGAATAAATATTTCATTGTCGGAACTATGCAATCAGGTTCAAGCACTGAAATAGATATCCCAGCGTTTAACATAACTGAAGGCTCTGTGAAAGTATTCGCTGGTGGAAATCCCTTGAGAGAAGGCTTGGATTACCAGGTTGATTACACCTTTGGGAAAGTCAATATAATCAATGAAGGAGTATTAAATTCAGGTAAAAACATAACTATACAATATGAAAAACCTGATATATTCAATTTTCAAACGAGAACATTATTAGGTACAAGAATGGATTACGCACTGGGTCGTGATTTCAATGTAGGAGCCACCTTATTGTATCTAAATGAACGTCCTTTGATCTCCAGAATCAGTTTGGGAAGTGAACCAGCAAGAAATACAAAATACGGATTTGATATTAATTTTCGACGTGACTCTAGGGTGATTACAAAAGCGCTTGACTTCCTTCCGCTTATTCAAACTAAGGAAGTTTCGAACATTAATTTTTCAGCAGAATTTGCTCAATTACTTCCTGGTACTTCCAATATTGTTGATGGAGAAGGCACTTCATATATCGATGATTTTGAAAATTCTAACACCCCAATTTCATTCCAAAATCCAAATAATTGGAAAATTTCGGCAGTACCACAGACAGATGATTTTAGATTTGATTCTTCTCTTGGCCAGCGAAATAATTTAGAAAGTGGATATAAAAGAGGGAAACTCGCGTGGTATCAAATTGATAATTTATTTTATCGAACAGGCGGTAGAAATAAACCGGCAAATATTACGCTTGATGATTTAAATAACCATTATATACGGCCTATAAGTCCGCAAGAAATATTCCCAAACAAGGATGCCTATGTGATTAATACCAATGAACCCATTTTAGACTTAGCCTATTATCCTACAGAACGAGGACCCTACAATTACAATATTGATTTAAATAACAATGCTACTTTAAAAAATCCTAGGTCGAACTGGGGTGGTATAACAACCTCTATTAGAAATGAAGTCGATTTCGATAAATCTAATATCGAATATATTGAATTTTGGATGTTAGATCCTTTCATTAATACACCTAACGGTAGAATTGATGACGGTGTTAATACTCCAACAAACAATACGACCGGTGGGCAATTATATTTCAATTTAGGAAGTATATCAGAGGATATAATAAAAGACGGTAAGCACGGGTTTGAAAATGGATTACCTGAAGACGGGTCCCTAGATAAGGTTGATACATCGAGCCCTTGGGGAAATGTCACAACTGAGCAGTACTTAACGGATGCCTTTTCTAATGTCGGTGGTGCTAGAATCAATCAAGATGTTGGAATGGATGGTTTAGATAACGAAAAAGAGGCCATCAAATTTGACAGTTTCATTAATAGCGTGCCAGCATCTGCAAAACCTATTGTTTTAGCCGATCCATCAGCCGATGATTTTAGCTATTTTCTTGGAAGAGAAATGGACGATAATAAAGCTGAGATTCTTCAAAGATATAAGAACTTCAATGGGACGGAAAACAACTCTCCGATCATTCAGAACAACAACGATTTCACTCCTTCTGGAAGTACCCTTCCTGATAATGAAGATCTAAATTCAGATAATACCCTTAGTGAACTAGAAGAATATTATGAATACAAAGTTTCCCTAAAACCGGGGGAAATGAACCTTAATCATAAATACATTGTGGATCAAGTGACTTATAATCACGATGGGTCTGGAGATCAGGTTACCTGGTATTTATTTAGAATACCCATTCGGAATTATGACAACAAATACGGTAATATCAGTGGTTTTAAATCCATCCGGTATATGAGAATGTACCTGACCGATTTTAGTCAACCAGTAGTACTAAGAATGGCTAACTTTAGAATGGTGGGTAGTAAATGGCGCAGATACCTCGACAATCTAGAGGAACCGCGATTTGGTGAACCACTTGAGCCAAACATCGATAACTTCACCGTTTCCGTCGTATCTATTGAAGAAAATGGCCAAGGTACTTCTACCTCCTCCCCTTACGTTCTTCCTCCTGATTTTGAGAGAGATAGAGATAATACATCTGCAATTGAACGAAGATTAAATGAACAATCCCTTCAAATCTGTATCGATGATTTAGAAGATACAGACGCTAGGGCGGTATTCAAAAACGTAGATATCGATCTAATCAATTATGGAAGAATCAAAATGTTTTTACATGCCGATAGTGAAGCACAGGATGATGAATTGACTGCTTTTGTTCGATTGGGAACTGATTTTAACCAGAACTATTATGAAATCGAAATTCCTTTGAAAATCACTCCTCAGGGCGCGGCAATTAGTAGAGATATATGGCCGCTTGAAAATGAAATAGACCTAGATCTGGATGAATTATTAGCATTAAAATACGGTCGAGGACTTGAAAATGGCGCCATTACTGAACTCTACCCTGCGACAGGTCCAAAGATTGTGGATAATAAGTATAAATTAAGATTACTTGGTAGACCGAAGTTAAGTGACATCCGGACCATCATGATTGGGGTTAGAAATCCGGCAAGTCCTGACAAACGCCCCATATCCGTATGTATTTGGGCCAATGAATTACGGGT
>JAHEMU010000039.1:5261-12702 GCA_024643485.1 Cytophagales bacterium | reverse complement strand
TCGTCTTCATTTATTACTTCTTTACCCATAATTACCAACCGTTCGACCACATTTCTCAGCTCTCTAATGTTCCCACTCCAATGATAATTTTGCAATAGATTGATTGCCTTTTGCTCAATTTTTTTAGACTTATTACCGTATTCATTGGCAATATCTTCTAAAAATTTATTGACTAGTTCGGGTATATCGTCTTTGCGGTCCTTTAACGGCGGTACTTTGAAAACGATGACACTTAAACGGTGGTATAAATCTTCCCTAAATTTATTTTCTTCAATTTCTTTGCGCAAGTCTTTGTTTGTTGCGGCGATAATTCGAACATCTACTTGGATTTCCTTATCGCCTCCAACTCGAGTAATCTTATTTTCTTGTAGAGCCCTAAGTACCTTTGCTTGAGCACTTAAACTCATATCTCCAATTTCATCAAGAAATAAAGTACCTCCAGTAGCTTGTTCAAATTTCCCAATTCGTTGCTTTACAGCTGAAGTAAAAGAACCTTTTTCGTGCCCAAAAAGCTCAGATTCAATTAATTCAGAGGGAATGGCAGCGCAATTGACTTCAATTAGGCTATTATTCGCTCGGTTGCTTTTTTCATGAATCCACTTGGCAACTAATTCTTTACCAGAACCATTTGGTCCTGTAATTAGCACACGAGCTTCGGTAGGAGCGACCTTCTCAATATCGTCTTTAATCTTCTGCATTCCAGACGAATTCCCCACCATTTCAAGGGATTTTTTAATTTTCTTCTTTAGTGTTTTGGTTTCTGTAACCAGGTTACTTTTATCCAAAGCATTTCTAACAGAAACTAATAATCGGTTTAAATCAGGCGGTTTTGGTATAAAGTCAAAAGCGCCATTTTTTGTGGCCTTTACCGCTGTTTCTATTGTTCCATGCGCCGAAACCATAATAAACTGGGTTTCAATCCCCTCCTGCATGGCTTTTTCAAGTAGCTCTAATCCATCTACTTTAGGCATTTGGATATCGCATAAAGCAACATCAAAATTTCCTTTTTGCAACAATGTAAAAGCTTCTTCACCATCTTTCGCTTCTTCAATTAAATAATTTTCATATTCAAGAATTTCCCTTAAGGTGTTTCGAATGCTTTTCTCGTCGTCGATGATAAGTACTTTTGCCATATTATTTTAGAGTTTAAAAGAAAGGAATTCGAGGTCATAAGCCGGGTTCTGTACTCCCAAAGGAGCCTTATCATTTATCTTATCCAAAACGCATTTTGAATAGTTAGCAACCTACCCACTAACTCACGCGGGCAGCGTTCAAACGTTAGCTTATTTGGTCTTGCAACTCGAAAGGTTTACCCTGCCTCCTTAGTTACCCTTGGAGCGGTGAGCTCTTACCTCGCCATTTCACCCTTACCTTTTAATTAATTCCTAAAAACTAACTAAATGGCGGTATAATTTCTGTGGCACTATCTGTTCCGTAAACGGACCCACAATTTCTTATGGTACGACGCCCTATGTTGCCCGGACTTTCCTCTTCAATAAATTGAAGCGATAAGGTCACTCGAATTCCTGTACAATATTACGAAAAATGATTTGATTCGTTACTTAGAATAACGGCTACATCATATTTTTTGAAAAAAAATGTGATTTGTGACTTTCATTACTAAAGGAGATTTCAATATGTATTTATTTTGTAGAATAATTAAACATGTAAACAATTTTAAAAATGAATATTGAAAAGTTAATCCATTCAGGCGCTAAGATAATTGATGTTAGATCTCACGATGAATTTAGCTGGGGTAGTGCATTTGGTAGTATAAACATTCCTTTAAATGAAATTCCTGCAAGAATTGAAGAATTCAAAGCGATGGAAGGTCCTTTAGTATTATGTTGTGCAAGTGGTAACAGGAGTGGTCAGGCATGTCATTTCCTTCAAGCTCAAGGCGTTGAGTGTTTTAATGGTGGGGGATGGACTGATGTAAATTACATCCAATCAAAAGCTAGCTAATTAATACCTTAATATAAGTCTGAAAGCTGTTCTATTAACTTTCAATAGCAATACTGTTCTAGAATAATTTAGAAAAGGTTGTTTGAGGTTGGTAGAACAGTTTTTTTTTGCTGAAAATTTCGTTTTTAGTGGGCTAAATAAATTTGTCCCTTTCATTTTCCATCCCTATTTTTGTGACCTTACGAAAATAATATTCTTTTACAAGAGTTTATTTTTATTTCATAAAGGACTACAAAAGGCCCTGTAGTTCAATGGATAGAATAGAAGTTTCCTAAACTTTAGATCCAGGTTCGATTCCTGGCAGGGCTACAAAAAAAGAGCCTTAAGATGAGTTTCAGAGATGAAAGTTGTTTTGAGGCTCTTTTTTTGATTTTAGAATTGCGAGGTGAAAATTAAAGGTAATTCCACTTTTAACGGCTTTTTTTATGCTAAAATATGATGAATTCATTTTTTAGAATTTAAATCTGAATATTATATTACTATTTTTACACAAATGAGAACAGTTAAATTATTTTCAGTGTTGATTTTCTTGGCAGTAACCACCACCGGTTTTAGTTACTTTCAAGATATAAAAACACCTGCTCAAAGGGATAGTTTAATTGATATTGTTGAAAGGAATGATAATTCAATTACCGTTGCTCAGGCACTAAATGCTTTAAGTAATTTCTATTACTTTTCCGACCTTGATTCTGCCGCATATTTCGCCACACGTGCTAGAGATATCATTTCTGGCATAGATGAAATGGATTCTTTTAAAATTCATATTTATAATAACATCGGCCGTATAAATGTGGTTCAGGGAAACTACGATAAGGGGATGGCGAATTTTATAGAGGCTCTCAAATTGAGTGAAAAGAACAATTATTTTTTTCATTTGATCATAATCAGAGTGAATTTAGGTGCCTTATATGATCGACAAAAAAGTTATGATGAAGCCTTTGAACAATATAATCTTGCTTTAAGTCTTATAGATGAAAAGATGAAGCAAGATTCATCTCCTAATGTCCATATATTTAAGTCTAACATCTACAATAATATTGCAAATATTTATTCAGAAAAGAAGGACACCGTGAATATGATAAAGGCATATGTGATGGCGTTGGAGGAGAATGCACTTATCGATGATATGGAAACTAAAAGTATTATTTTAAATAATCTAGGAAAATCATATATAGACCAAGGTGACGCGAAAAGAGGTAAATCACATATCGATGAGGCTTTAAGTATTAAAAAGAAATTAAATGACGTTAAGGGAATGGCGCAATGTTATCGGAATTTGGGCTATTATTTTTACACTTTCTCTAATTATGATAGTGCTATTTTTTATTACAATCTCGGCCTAGAATCTTCTTTAAATTCAAATACGTTAAAAGACATAGTTGATATGTACGATGGTTTGGCAAATTCATACGAAGGGCTAAATCAGACTGCCGAAGCTTTAGAATTCTATAAGTTATACAAAAGTTATTCCGATAGTTTGTATAACGATACAAAGGCTATTGAAATTACTAGGTTACAGAATACCTATGAATTCGAAAAGGAACAGGAAAAGCTAATGCTTGAGCAGAAAAATCAAGTGTTAAAATTAGTTTTAAGCATTGGAATTTTAATGCTGCTAGTATTATTGGCCATGTTTATTGTGTTTTTCCAAAGAAGTAAAATCAAGAATAGCCAACTGCGAAATGACCACTTGGAGTTGCAGCAAATTTCCTTGCAATTACAAGCCAAAAACCTAAATATGGAATTGGACCATAAATCGAAGGAGCTAACCACTACAGTCCTTTACTTATTCAAGAAAAACGAATTAATTACCCATATAATTGAGGAATTGTATGAGTTGAAAAATCGAATGTTGCCGGAAAATAAGACCTTATTAAATCGTATTGTAAAATCCTTAAATGGGCTTACAACCGATAATTCTTGGTCCGAATTTGAAACTCGATTTAATGAAGTACACAATGATTTTTATGTGGTGTTGCAAAATCAATTTCCAGATATTACGCCGAATGAGCGAAAATTGTGTGCGTTTTTGAAACTCAATATGACCTCAAAAGAAATATCGTCTTTAACAGGACAATCGATTCGAAGTATTGATGTGGCTAGAACTAGACTAAGAAAAAAATTAAATTTAACAAACAGTACTGTAAATTTGGTTGATTTTTTATCAGACTTATAGTTCTAAATGATGTGCTATTTTATTGAAAATTTATCTTTGTTACAACTTCTACAAATTCGTATCTTTGATTTTGTGACGCATGGTTTTGTTTATCAAATTAGGACATGAGCGAAAAAATAATTTATATAATTGATGATGATGATATTTATCAATTTACTACAAAACGTCTTATTGAAATTAGTAATTCAAATCATAAGGTAGTAGGTATTGATAATGGAGAGACTGCTATTGAAACTTTAGGAAGTATTCAAAATAGTGATGATTTTCCAGATATCATTTTTTTAGACATTAACATGCCTGAGGTTGATGGGTGGAAATTTCTTGAATTATTTAGAGGCCTTTCAGCCAATATTGAGAAAACCATTAGAATCTTTATGGTGAGCTCTTCTACCGATCGATCTGATAAGGACAAAGCAAGGTCCTATCCTGAAATTGAGGATTATATCGTTAAGCCTTTCAACTTAGAAGTTTTAGGAAAATACTTGAACGAATAGGGGAGACCTGTTTTTATTACTTAATTTATTAACATTCTTTTCTTCTTCCTTGAGCATTTCAGGGAATCGGCGTAACATTGCATAAAAATTATCTCATGGCAGAAATAGAATCGAAAAATTTCATTGAACTGGAAATAGATCTTGATCTAAAATCAGGTAAAAGGACTACCGTTCATACCCGATTTCCTCCTGAACCTAATGGATACCTTCATATTGGACATGCAAAATCTATTTGTTTAAATTTTGGATTAGCCAATAAATACCAAGGTAAATGTAATTTGAGATTCGACGATACTAACCCAGAAAAAGAGAATATTGACTACGTAAATGCCATCAGAAAAGACGTAAAATGGCTGGGGTTTGATTGGGAGGAAAGGGAATTTTTTGCGTCTGACTATTTTGACAAATTATATCAATACGCAGTTCAACTAATCAATAGCGGAAAGGCCTATGTTGACGACCAGTCTAGTGAAAAAATGGCAGCAGGGAAAGGTACACCAACGGTTGCTGGAACTGAAAGTCCTTTTAGAAACCGTACTATTGAGGAAAATTTAACGCTTTTTGAAGAGATGAAAAATGGGGTTCATCCGGAAGGAAGCCGAGTACTAAGAGCGAAAATTGATATGACTTCGCCTAATATGCATATGCGTGACCCCGTTATTTACCGAATAAAAAAAGCGGACCATCATAGAACAGGGGACAGTTGGAACGTTTATCCAATGTATGATTTTGCACATGGATTAAGTGATTCCCTTGAAGGTATTACCCATTCTATATGCACTTTGGAATTTGAAGTACATCGTCCATTATATAACTGGTTTTTAGAATCATTAGGTGTTTTCCATAGCAGACAAATTGAATTTGCTCGGTTAAATTTGACCTATACAGTACTGAGTAAACGCAAGTTACTCCAATTGGTTGAAATGGGGTTGGTGACTGGTTGGGATGACCCACGAATGCCTACCATTTCGGGATTGAGAAGGCGCGGTTATACTCCTGAATCTATTAAGAACTTTGCGACGAAAATAGGTGTAGCCAAAAGAGATGGTATAATTGACGTTGCCTTATTGGAACATGCAGTTAGGGAGGATTTAAATAAGATTGCAAATCGGAAAATGGCTGTTTTGGACCCTGTGAAACTAATAATTACCAATTATCCTGAAGGTAAAATTGAAATGTTAACCGCTGGTAATAATCCAGAAGATGAAATTGCAGGTACAAGGGAATTGCCTTTTGGTAGAGAGGTTTGGATCGATAGAGAGGATTTTATGGTTGATCCTCCTAAAAAATTCTTCCGATTAGGGCCTGATAGAGATGTTCGCTTGAAATATGCTTATATTATTACCTGTACGGGCTACAAAGAAGATGACAATGGAAATTTAATAGAAATCTATTGTACCTATGATGAATCTACAAAAAGTGGTGGCGGAAGTACTAGAAAAGTGAAAGGTACTTTAGGATGGGTTTCTGCAGAGAAGGGGATTTCAGGAGAAGTAAGATTGTATGATCGGTTATTTAAAACTGAAGACCTTAATAAAGTAGATAATTTTTTAGATCATTTGAATGAACATTCCCTTGAGAAAAATACCAAAGCGGTATTTGAACCATCAGTTGCTGAATTAAAGGAAGGTGAACATATTCAATTTGAACGAATAGGTTATTTCATAAAAGATAAAGAATCAACACCTAATAATTTGATCCTTAACAGGACAGTTACCTTGCGTGATTCCTGGCAAAAGATGAATCAATAAATTAAATCTACCGAAACCCAAGTCGTTGTCTAATGGTTTGTAAAAGCTCATCGGCAACGACTTTTGCTTTTTCTTCCCCAATAGATAATTCCTTTTCTAATTCTTCAGGATGTTCCATTAGGTAAGCGAATTTTGTCCTTGCGTTTGCGAATTTTTCTAGAATTAACCCTAATAATTCCTTTTTAGCGTGGCCGTATCCAAAATTACCTCCTTCGTATTTTTCTTTTAATAATTGAGTGTCTGCTTCCGAGGCTAGTAAAGAAAATAGCTGAAATGTAACGTCGTCTGAAGTGTTTTTTGGATCCTCCAAGGGGGTTGAATCAGTAACAATTGAATTAATCTGTTTTTTTAACTCTTTTTCTGGAAGGAATATGTCAATGGTATTTCCGTATGATTTGCTCATTTTTTGGCCATCAACGCCTGGGATTACCATGACTGATTCATTGATTATCGCATCTGGAACAACAAATGTTTCGCCGTACTCAGCATTAAAAGTAGTTGCTATTCTTCGCGTAATTTCAAGGTGTTGTTGTTGGTCTTTCCCTACAGGTACCGCATTGGCACTGTATAACAAGATATCCGCTGCCATTAATACAGGATAGATAAATAAGCCGGAATTTACATCTTGTAATTTATTGCTTTTATCTTTAAAAGAATGGGCTAGTTGAAGCCTTGAATAAGGCATGAAGCAGCTTAAATACCAGGTAAGTTCTGTTACTTGGGCAACGTGTGACTGGCGATAAAAGAAATTTCTTTTAGTATCAAAATCGAATGCTAACCAAGCTGCAGCTGTTGCATAAATATTTTGTTTGCGTAAATCAGCATCTTTTATAGTTGTTAAACTGTGTAGGTCAGCTATAAAGAAAAAAGATTCATTATTTTTATCTTTTGATAATTCAATTCCAGGTAAGATTGCTCCTAATAAATTTCCTAAATGAGGTCGACCGCTACTTTGAATCCCTGTTAATATTCTTTTCATTCTCTCTTATCTTTAATCCTTTAAGTGTACTTTTGAGGATAAGTATTAAATTGGTGGCAATTTTAGCCAAATATTC
>JAHEMU010000039.1:0-5251 GCA_024643485.1 Cytophagales bacterium | reverse complement strand
AAATATTCAATTAATAAAAATCTATGAGCCGACTTCTTTTAATTATTTTATTAGTAACCGTATCAATTTTTAATTCAGAAGGACAACAAATAAAGGCTTTAGTATTTGAAGAAAATACTCACGACTTTGGAAAAATCAAAGAAGAAGATGGGCCAGCAGAACACGAATTTCGATTTAAAAATGATTCAGGACAACCATTGGTTATTCTTAGAGTAAAGGCGTCTTGTGGATGCACTACACCTGCTTGGACAAGGGATACTATTCCAATGGGGGATTATGGTTTTATTCGAGCGAAATATGATACTAGAAATCGCCCGGGTGAATTTAGAAAAAGTCTTACTGTTTATTCTTCCATTAAAAGTGGAACTCCGACAACTTTATTTATTAAAGGAGAGGTCATTCCTCGTCCAAAGGGAATCGAAGAGGAATTACCAACATTAATCGGGTCCATGCGGACAAAATATAGAGTATTTAATTTAGGTAAAATAAGTAGTAATGAAGCCAAGCATAGTACGGAGTTTGATTGGTACAACGATGGTGAAGATACCCTTAAAATTGTAAATATTGAACATCCTCAATATATCGAAGTATTGATGAATGAAGATTATTTATTGCCTGGAAGTAGGGGAAAGTTAACGTTAAATTATGATGCATTGATGCGTGCAGATATTGGATTTATGAACGAGAACATCACTTTGTATTCCAATGAAAAGGGAATGGATTCAGTAAAGTCCTATTCAGTTTATGCGAATATTGTGGAGTATTTCCCAGCCATGTCGAGTGTTGAAATGGCTTCCGCCCCAATTCTAGCCCTTAGTAAAACGATGATTGAATTGGGTACTATTAAGGAAGGAGAGAAGAGGGCTTTATCAGTTCAAATTTACAATAAAGGCAAAGAAGTACTTAAAATTAGAAAGATAGAACCAAATTGTAGTTGTTTAACTGTGGAAGTATCTTCGATTGAGATTGAACCTGGGAAATCTACGGAAATGAATTTGACGTTTGATACTTCTCAAAGAAAAGGAAACCAACAAAAGGCAGTAACTATTTATTCAAATTCTCCTAAAAATCCAGTTTCTCGTGTAACTTTAAAGTCGTATGTACAAGCTAATTAATTACATATCGTCTGTATTTTTTGCTGTTTTGGTTTTGTTGTCTTGTGTTCCTGAAGAACCCGTGATGGAATATACAGGCAACCGATTTGTAGTTCCTATCTATGATGAGAATTTTACATTATCTGGTCAAATTGAAGTGAAGGAGCTTACTAAAAAAAATCAGATTGAATTAAACGTAGTTACTTCAGTCACTTTCAATGGCGACTTAAGGATTAGTTTAAATAATAATAATTTCATCAATGGGGGAAGTGAAATTGTTTTAATAGGAAGTATAGGAGCTGGTAAGGAAGACAAAGTATTTTTAGTTGACCCAAGTGTGATTGTTTTCTATGAATTGGGAGGGATTTCTGGTCATTTTAGGTTTGTAGATAACGATGGAATATTTGGCGGGGCCGATATAGGAAAAGAGTCTTTTAATCCAGTATCTAAATTGTATCAATTAACAAATTATGTTACACCTTTTGCGTCACAATGTGAATATTTTCAGAGAAACGATGGTTCAGCGGTAATTAAAATTAACATCGGCCAAACGACAGTAGGAGCTTCCCATCCAGCCTATATCTACAATGGCTCGATTGATTTGCCTGGAAATGTCCTGTTTACGCTAAATCCCTTATCAGGTGATTTAGGAATAGGATTGACAAATCTTAAAACAGATGATAATGGAAATAACAAAACGTATGAAGATCTGATTAACACAGCTTCGCATATTAAGATAGTAGAATCAGCTATTAAACAAGATGTAATTATTGCAGACGGCAATTTGGGTCCAAATTTCACACCATAGATTTGCTAGATGGAGCGGGGTCTCTCCAAATATTCATATACCAATATACCATGGTTCCGATTCCACTTGTGAAAATCAAGATCAAAATCCATACTACTTGGAGTGTTTTATCAATAGCCTTATTATTTAAAACGTGTATAATGTAAAAAATCATTAACCCGACCGAAAGTAATCCTATAATGGAAGCCAAACCTATTATATAGAATACATTACCGAAAAGAAAGGCAGGATCAGCTTCCTGCAAATGGGTTCCACTAGAAACTTCTTGAAATACCAACGTTAAGGCCGCAGATAAAATTAAACCCGTTAATACAATTGGAAGAAAGGTGATGATTCCCAGTAATATTTTAGATGAGTGATTCATAATAATCTAAGTTTGATAAAATAATCTAATCATTCCTTTTAATTTTTCATTAAATTTCGTGACTAGTGGTTTTAACGCTAGTTTATTGGAGTTTTAAATAAGTCGTTGAGTTATACATAAATTTGAATTACATGAAGTCAGTTCTTACAATAATTCTCACCCTATGGTGCACTTTTTTAATAGCACAAGAAAAAAAGTATCCATTTATTAAACATTTTGGAGGAATATATGAGATTGAAGGGGCGTCAGAATTTCCGGATTCAAAAATGCTGTATAAAATTATAGTTGATCTGAAAACAGGTGAAGAGAATAAAGAGGGTTTAAATGATGGGTTGAATAATGTGGCGAGAATGATTAATTTACATGGTCTAGGTGGGGTGCCAAAGGAAAATTTAAATATAATTGTAGTGATACATGGCCCTGCTACCGCAACCTTATTGAAAAATGAATTTTATCTTAAAAAATCAGGAGTAAATAATGGAAATATTGACATATTAAATGAGCTTATCGATTTTGGAGTGAAATTTAAAGTGTGCGGACAATCAATGTTAGGACGTGGCTTTACCTCCCAACAACTTAATCCAAATGTGGTAGTGAGTATTTCTGCGCTGACAGCCATTACCACCTACCAACTTCAAAATTATGCCTTAATCACTTTTTAGGTTAATTTTTCAACAATCTTAAGCATAACATTCACATGTTGTTCAGCTTTAAAAAGATTTTCGAATGCATACTCTATTGAACCCGTTGGTCCAATTAGGTAGGTAATACGTTTCGTGATATTCAAAAAAGGAAACTTAGCTTTATATAGGGTGCTAACCTTTCCTTCGGTATCAGCCAAAAGATCAAATGGTAGATGGTAAGATTCGATGAATTTTAAATGAGTCTCGATGGAATCTGTACTTATTCCAAAAATTGGAATATTTATATTTTTGAATACTTCGAAATGATCGCGGAATTCGCAAGCTTCCTTTGTACAACCCGGAGTGAAATCTTTAGGATAAAAATAGAGCACAATATATTTTCCTTTGTAATCTGAAAGGGTGAAATTGATTCCATTTGTGCTTTTTAAAGTAAAATCAGGTGCCTTTGTGTTTGTTTTTAATGCCATTGTATACAATTACTTAACTTATTTTGTATTTTTAACACCGAAGTAAAGAAAGTGTTAATGAAAGCAGATAATATTATAAGAAAATTTACCCTTTTTGGAGTTTTGTTTGGATTTTGTTTCCCTTTGATGTCCCTCACGATAGATTTGATTGATAAGAGTTTGGGATTTAATTTGGAAGATATTATTAAAATCCATGAAATTACTCCAATACACTATATAGTTGATCTTGCTCCTCTTATTTTAGGAGGGACTTCCTTCTTTATTGGCAAATTCATTTCTAAAATTGAGGCATCAAATAGAGGTGAGGTAGAGCAAGAGTTGGAAAAATCAAAAAAATATGCCGATTACATTAGTCATTTGATCAATGGGAATTTTAATTTTGATATAAATTTCGGTGAAGGTGGCGAAAAGTTAGTGGAATCATTGAACCTCCTTCGAAATAATTTATTGGATAATGAAAAACGGGAAGAAAGACAACTTTGGACTTCGAATGGATTAGCCAAGTTTATAGAAGTATTGAGAACCGATCAAATCAGTCTAAAGGAATTAAGCAATCGCATCATTTCAAATTTGGTTCAGTATGTAAATGCAAACCAAGGGGGTATTTATCTTTCAAAAGAGAATAGGAATAAAGAAACCATATTAGAATTAAGTGCAGCCTACGCATTTGAAAAACAAAAATTTATAGAAGATGCTATAAAACCAGGGCAAGGATTAGTTGGGCAGGCATTTATAGAAAAGGAAACCATCTTTTTGAAAGAAGTACCTTCCGACTATATTAAAATAACTTCAGGATTAGGAAAGACTAACCCAACATGTATCTTACTGGTTCCTTTAGTGATTAATGGACAAATACATGGCATTTTGGAATTGGCTTCCTTCAAAATATTTGAAGATTTCCAAATTGAATTTATTGAAAAATTATCCGAGAATATCGCTGCTACTATTTCAAATATTAAGACATCTGAAATGACAACAACATTGCTTCAGGAATCTCAATATCAAACAGAGCAAATGAGAAGTCAAGAAGAAGAGATGCGCCAAAACATGGAAGAACTAGCGGCTACACAAGAGGATATGGAGCGCAAGGAGCACGAATATCAAAAACGAATAAAAGACTTAGAAGCGGAGCTTTCGGCAAGTAAATGAAATTAATTCATTACGATTGAACCCAATACCAATAAATCGGGAGAAATTTTCTCCAATTTAAATTGAACAATGGTGTTAATTAATGTTTCATCAAAAGGCAAGGTTACACGCACATAATTATCGGTGAATCCTTCTAATGTGTTTGGGTCTTTGCTATTTCTTTCCACTAAAACAGGTCGAATATTGCCCAATTGTGATTCATAAAATGCTCTTCTTTTTTTATCAGAAAGTATATGAAGCATTTTTGATCTCTTAGCTCTAATATCTTTAGGCACTACTTCATCCATTTCAGCTGCTGGTGTGTTTTCTCGTTCCGAATAGGTAAAAACATGTAAATAGCTGATTGGTAATTCATTTAAAAACTGATAGGTTTTATTAAACTCCTCATCAGTTTCGCCAGGGAAACCAACAATTACGTCTACACCAATACATGCATCAGGTAAATTAGTGGTAATTTCTTCTACGCGGTCTTCATATAAATTAGTCAAATACCGTCTTCTCATTCGTTTCAGAATTTCATCGCTTCCAGATTGTAAAGGTATATGGAAATGAGGCATAAATCTGTTTGAATTAGCAACTAGACCTATAATTTCATTGGTTAATAAGTTGGGTTCTATAGAGGAAATTCTAAATCGCTCCACGTTTTTAACCTCATCTAGTTTTTTAACTAAATCGAGAAAAGTAAATTTCCTTTTTCCATCGATAAGACCATAGTCACCGGTATT
>JAHEMU010000341.1 GCA_024643485.1 Cytophagales bacterium | reverse complement strand
AATGCAACGAAATTTTTTTGAGAAGCAAGATTAATAAATGGAAGAGGTAAAGAAGGGTTGCAATGATATCCCTCAGGATAAGTGTCAAGAGGAACGACATATCCAATCATGCCATACCCTATTGTTTCTGAAAAACCTTTCGGTAGGTTCTTGAGAATAACGTCCCTCAATTTGTTAATTATACGTTGGCGATCATCGGGTAATTGATTCACATATTCGTCTGGTGATTTTGCGGAAATTTTCATAAACTTTTAGCATTGTCTAACTCTCAATTTAACTATTTTGCTGCAAATAATAAATTAACGTTTGTTCATGTATTAATAACTCCATTGGTATAATTGTAATCTTAATTGAAACTCTGAAGATAGTATATTGGCGAATGAAGAAATTCAGATTCCTCCTAATCATATTGGCAAGTCATATAGTTTCAGGCGTATTAGCGCAAGAATCCATTTTGCCTGTACGTGTGACGCAGGCTCCAGTTATGGATGGAGTGTTGGACGATTCTATGTGGCAGGAATTATTACCCTACGGCCATTTTATACAACAATTTCCATCAGATAGCATTGCCGCATTAGGAGACACTCAATTGAAGATGGGTTACGATGATGAGAATATATATATCGGTATATTCTGCAAAAGCATTGGAAATAATTTCGTCGTTACCTCTTTAAAAAGGGACTTTTCATTTCGTTCACAAGATAATATAGCCATAGTTTTTGATACATATGCTGATAATAATAATGCATTTGCTTTCGGGATTAATGCATACGGAGCACGCAGGGAAGCTCTAGTGAGTAATGGGGGACAAAAACGGGAGGATTTTCAAGTGAGTTGGGATAATAAATGGCAAGGAGAAGCCTATATTGGAGACGATTATTGGAGCGCTGAAATGATTATTCCATTAAAGTCTATTCGGTTCGAAGCGGGGAGTAAAGAATGGAATTTTAATGCCTACCGAAACGACACACAACTAAATGAACACACAGTTTATTCTTCAGTTCCAAGAAATCGACTTATTGTTGACCTTAACTATCCTGCAAAAATAATTTGGAATGAACCTTTAAACGACCCCGGACCAAATATATCCTTAATTCCATATCTAATAGGTGGGGCCACTCGTGATTATGAAGAAGTTCCTAAAAGTTCGGTCAATACCCAATTTAATGCAGGCTTTGATGCAAAAATAGGAGTAACCACTGGCTTGAATTTGGATTTGACGGTAAATCCGGATTTTTCACAGGTCGAAGTGGATGAACAGGTGACAAATCTGGATCGTTTTGAAATCTATTTTCCAGAGAAGAGGCAGTTTTTTCTTGAAAATGCCGACCTGTTTGGAAGTTTTGGGCTGTCGAGAGTTAATCCATTTTTTAGTCGTCGTATTGGCGTTGCTCTTGATACCGTAACGGGTCAAAACATTCAAAATGCCATTCGATACGGGGCTCGGCTTAGTGGTAAAATAAATGACCGACTCCGCATTGGTCTCCTTAATATGCAGTCGGCCCCAGTAGAATCAAATGGTTTACCAGGATTTAATTATACCGTTGCAACCCTTCAGCAACAAGTATTTGATCGTTCAAATATTTCATTTATTCTCGTAAATAAACAGGCAATAAACAAAGATGATTATTTAGGAGATTATAATGCATTTAACAGAGTCGCAGGTCTAGAATATCGGTTGGTATCAGCGGATAATAAATGGAGAGGGAAAACATTTTATCATCGAGTATTTTCACCTGATGCAAAAGTAAACCCTTACACCCAAGGGGCAACAATTGAATACCAACAAAGGCGATTTCGATTAGAATGGGCACACAATGTGGTTGGATATGGGTACGATGCGGAAGTGGGTTTTGTACCAAGAAACGACTACCTGTTGATGAGCCCCGAAGCTCAATTGTTTTTCTATCCAAAATCTGGAATCATCAACACTCATAGTCTAAATTTAGATACCCGTTGGTTTTTACAAATGGGCAACGATGGGAATGCCTTGGTAACACGATTTGATAAATCTGAAAGTCAAATTGAATTGAAATGGGAGGCCACTTTTTTAAACACATCACGAGCAGATGTAACCATTACGAGAAGTTATTTGTTCTTACTCAATGATTTTGATCCAACAAGAATTCAAGCAGATGGTATTGTGCTTCCCGCTGGTAGCGAATACTATTATAACGATGTAAAATTAAATTACACTTCGGATCAGCGGCAGTTGTTTAGTTTCTTAATTGAGCCGCAAGTAGGACAGCTATACAATGGAACACGAAAAACAGTCAATGGGAATTTTACATATCGTATTCAACCATACGGTTCCATAGGGATTAATTATGCGTATAATGACATTCGCCTAGCAGACCCCTTCGTTCCTGCTAAAATTTGGCTTGTTGGACCTAAAATTGATTTAACCTTCGCAAAAAATGTGTTTTTCACGACCTTCATTCAATACAATAATCAGTTGGAAAATATGAATGTAAATGCCAGATTACAATGGCGTTTTGCTCCAGTGAGCGACTTTTTTATCGTTTACACTGATAATTATATCACAGAATTTGGCTTCGATCAGCTTTCCGTAAGAAATAGAGGAATCGTTGCTAAGTTTACCTATTGGTTGAACTTATAAAAATGCGTCACATAATTCAGCCATCTTATTTATGGTATTCCAGTTTCGAGTAGTCGCTGAACAAGTCAATTTCCTTTCGAAAAACTGATTATTCATTTTAGCCGAACCATAGGACAAAGGAGAGTAAAAATAAATCGTTTGGTTGTCAAATATTACTTCTTCGGGAGCGTAGTTTTCGAGGTTCAATGACTTGATTTTATCGGTATCTACTGGTTGATTTAACAGGGTAACATAGGTGCGGCTGATGTCTTTTGTCAAGCCTTTAGAAAAAGGATTTTTATTAATAATATGCTTCAATTCAGCGGGAGTTAGCAGGAAAACCTCCACAAGGAATCCGTAATTTTTTTGAATGGCCTCAGAAATAATCTGTTTCCAACGTTCTTTATTCGAAGAAGATACCGAGATAACCAGATTTCCAGATTGTATGTAAGTTGTTACATTTTTTAATCCGACCTCTTTTAGGTGAACGATCAATTCGGCCATTTTAATTTTCTTTTGGCCACTTACATTAATTCCTCTTAAAAATACGACAAAAATATACATCCAGGTTATTTTTTAATGGGTTGATGATCATAACTGAGTCCTCGGGCATATTTCCAATGACCCTCTTCCAGAAACCAAACCGAGGTAAATTTAGCAATTCCTGTGGCCTCGTCTGGTTTCTCTTTTTCTCTAATATAAAACATATGTTCTCCATGTTGTATTCCACCGTACAATTTACCGTTTTCATATAAAGGATAGACCTCTAAACTTCCTTCTACAAGCTTTCTAATTGGTTTTTTT
>JAHEMU010000340.1 GCA_024643485.1 Cytophagales bacterium | reverse complement strand
AGTAATTTCCTTTCCTGGCACCACCAATGTTGAAGTAGGTTCATATTTTTCAAAATCCATGACCAAATCGGAAGTTTCACGCTGATTATTTTGCGGATAAACTGTAATTGTACCAAGAGCTAGTAGAATTGAAAATACAGCAGTTTTCATTATTTACAGGTTTGATGAAATTAAATGTACGCAATTTTAAATATTGGAGTTGCCAATTAAAAATAAAACTACCCTCAATCGTGGGTTTATTTATAGAATTAGTTAATCATTATACTGAACATAATGCCTCCATTTCTCCAATACCGTGGTAAAATCTTCTGGTAATTCACTGACAAATTGAACATGTTTTTTAGTTGTAGGGTGTACAAACCCCAAACTACGCGCATGTAAAGACTGTCGTGGCATAATTTTAAAACAATTGTCAACAAAGGCACGGTATTTAGAAAACACAGTACCTTTCATGATTTTATCACCACCGTACATGGCATCATTAAATAACGGGTGCCCCAAATATTTCATATGGGCCCTGATTTGATGTGTTCGCCCTGTTTCAAGATTACATTTAAGCAGGGTCACATATCTGAAGGATTCCAACACCTCATAATGGGTAATTGCTCTTTTCCCCTCCTCTTCACTTTCAACCACTGTCACCACTCTTCTATCCTTTGGATGTCGTGCTAACGGTTTATCAATCGTTCCCTTTAGTTCACTTGGCTCACCCCAAACTAACGCGTAATATGTACGCTCGATGGAGTGGTCATAAAACTGTCGCGCCAAACTCTCCATTGCGGTTTCATTTTTCGCAATGACTAATAACCCACTCGTATCTTTATCAATTCGATGCACTAGGCCAGGTCTTCCCGCATTTCCCTTCATTTCAGGTAAATTCTCAAAATGATAAACCAATGCATTCACCAAAGTTCCGGACCAATTATTATAAGCCGGATGCACCACCATTCCGGCCTCCTTATTTACCACTAGTACATCAGAATCTTCAAATACTATATTTAAAGGAATGTTTTCTGCTTTAACATCTTCATCTCGTGGCGGTTCTAGAAATGAAACCGTAACTACATCTGCAGGCCTTACCTTGTAATTCGGCTTAATCTCCTTATCATTTACTTTTATAAACCCTTGTTGGATTCCTTGCTGTATTTTATTTCTCGTTGCATTCTGGAGACGGTCCATCAAAAATTTATCTACCCTCAATGCAGACTGACCAGGATCGGCTACTATCCTATGATGCTCAAATAGCTCTTCATTTTCTTCACTCTCTTCCCAATCCTCTTTCATTTCTTTTTCTTTTGATGATGGTGCCACTCATTTAATATAATTGATCCTGCAAAGGTAGGTCTTAAAAATTCTTCATCAAATTCTTCTTTGCAACTCTAAGGAATCCATAATATATTCAAACATTGAACTCATTCTTTAAAAATAAGGAGAAGAAAATGAACAAACCCATTATATAATGGAATTTCCGCAGGATAATATTGAACAACTACCCATCCAATCAATTGAACTCCCTTTTGAAAGTGACATTCAATTAGATATGTTGCGGTTAGATTTAGTTGATGAATATTCAAACGGAAACAAGTGGTTCAAAATAAAATACCATGTTCAACATCTTCTAAAAGAAAATAAAAATGGATTAATCACTTTTGGGGGTGCCTTTTCAAATCACATTGCTGCGACTGCGTACGTCGCTCATATCTATGGAATAAAGGCTGTGGGAATAATTAGAGGTGAAGAAACTTTTCCATTAAATCCTACGCTTGCGACCGCCAAGGGCTTCGGCATGCACCTGGAGTACATGAACAGAAGCACATATCGTCAAAAACATACAGAAGGGGTTTTATCTGAACTCCTTTTAAAATATCCAGGCTATTATTTGATTCCGGAAGGAGGAACCGATGTTATAGGGGTATTGGGTGCACGAGAAATCGGTCAGTATATCCCTGAAGAATATAACATCATTACCGTAGCCGTAGGCACGGGAGGAACCATTGCGGGCTTAATCAATGGAATAATAAACCAACAAATCATTGGCTATTCTTCATTAAAAGGGGCTCATGGGCTTACTGATTCCATAAAGCCATATATCACCGGCCACCATCATAATTGGATAATTAATCATGATTATCATTTTGGGGGGTATGGAAAAGTAAAAGAAGAGCTCATTTCCTTTATGCGAGAATTTCGCGAACGGACAAGTATTAAGCTTGATCCCATATATACCAGTAAAATGATGTTCGGGTTGGAAGATCAAATAAAAAAGCGCCAATTTCCCTCAAATTCAAAAATACTCGCGATACATACCGGAGGTTTACAAGGAATAGCAGGTATGGAAATCATGTTGAACCAATCGATTTATTAACCAAAAACCGACTGAATTACATCGTTTAATCGAGGAGATTCAACAATAGAAATTTTTCTATTGGCTGATTTAGGAACACTGCTTCCCGATGCTATATACAGGGTATCAAATCCCATTTTTTCAGCTTCAATTATTCGATTTTCAATTCTACTCACCGGTCTCAGCTCTCCACCTAAGCCTACTTCAGCAGCAAAACACGCCTTTTGAGCTACTGGAATATCTTCCAAGGAAGAAATTAGACCAATACAAATGGCCAAATCCACCGCAGGATCGGCTACTTTAAGGCCTCCTGCCATGTTTAAATAAACGTCTTGAATGCCCAATTTGAATCCACATCTGCGTTCCAAAACAGCTAAAAGCATATTTAACCTCTTGTTGTCGAACCCGGTGGAAGAACGTTGAGGTGTGCCGTATGTGGCAGGGCTAACAAGGCTTTGAGTTTCCAATAAAAACGGCCTATTCCCTTCTATCATGGCCGCAATAGCCACCCCACTCAAATCGCCTCCTTTATTATTAATTAATACCTGACTTGGGTTGCTCACTTCCTTCAAACCCAATCCTTGCATTTCATAAATCCCAAGTTCCGCAGTAGACCCGAATCTATTTTTAATAGTCCTTAGAATTCGATAACTAAAATGTCTATCTCCTTCAAATTGCAGCACCGTATCAACCATATGCTCCAAAACTTTTGGCCCCGCGATACTCCCATCTTTCGTTATATGGCCAACCAATATAACCGGTGTAGAAGTTTCCTTTGCATATCTAATCAATTCAGCGGCTACCTGTCTGATTTGGCTCACCGACCCCGGAGTTGCGTCAACATAGGGTGAATAAAGTGTTTGAACCGAATCGATAATGACTAAATTAGGTTGATTGCTTTTTAGTTCTTTAAAAATTTTTTCCGTGGCAGTTTCTGAATAAAAAAGACAATTATTGCCCTTTAATTTCATTCGATCGGCTCTCATTTTCACTTGAGAAGCACTTTCTTCCCCGGAAATATACATCACCTGACTAAAGTGAGGGGCTACTGCTAATTGAAGCATTAAAGTAGACTTACCAATTCCCGGTTCTCCCCCCAAGAGCACGAC
>JAHEMU010000339.1 GCA_024643485.1 Cytophagales bacterium | reverse complement strand
GGTAGAGGAATAGGATTCCGTGCCCCCAAATGGAGTGAAATGGAGCGTGAATTCTTCAAAAGTAAGTTGGTCCCACTCCATTTTAGCGTAATCACTTCCTGTTTCCATTACTTTCAAACCGGTGGGAGGTAAACAAGGTGTGCCGTAGGTAAACTCATTAATTTCTGAATATCCATTATTCAAATAAATTCCTTCGTGTTGCTGTAATGGATCAGTTAATTGTATTCTGAAAGCATAGGTTTTCCCTGGAATTAATCCAATTGCCACAGGGTCTATAGATAACTCTGATTGTGTGGTTTCTTCCCGATGCATCGGTATTCGATTGGTGATCAGATAATCAGAATAGGCAATTCCTTCTGGAAGTTCAAATAGTTGAAATTCATAGGCAGGCTGACTTATTTGAAGTTGATGTTTAGGAAGCCAACTGAAAATAATATAATCCTGTTCTTCCGCCGATATTGTGCTTCTTTTTGCGGGTTGCAATAGCTGCGGTGGTGCTTGCCGGTAAACACTAAATACTTGATTTTTTATTCCAGAAACGGGTCTTTTAGTGTGCATTTCGAAGGCTTGAAGCGTAAGTCGATGTATTCCGTCTGGCAACATTCCTGTGAGGTTGAATTTGTTAGCATGCGTTCCTCTGACTTGAATTGGGAGGTTGAAAATGGAGGCAACTTCTTCTTCCGTAAGGAAATGTGTTTCGCCCGGAAACAATAATATGGGTTCTGAACCTAGTGTCGATTGTAGCGTAAGGCCAGCGCCAATTAACTGAAGATAAAGATTGACTTCGATGGGCTCCGTCGCTAAATCATTCAGAGTCACCGATACTTGAAAAGGAGTTTGTGTTGTGTTTCCATAATCATTCCAGAACAATGGTGGAGCAATGGTCTGATTGATATGAATGCTCACGGGAAATTGCTGCGCCCCTGCCAATAAATTGGATATTAATAAGAGCAGTATGTAAATGGTTTTATTCATGTTCGAATTGAAATTGATAGGTGAAATGCAAACGGCTTTGTAATGGCTGTGGCTTTTTGGAGGGTGTCAGCGTTCCCGAAAGGGCAAATTGATGCTGTGCTTTTACTTTCCATCTCAATTGAGTTTGAAATTGAAATGATGGAGGTTCCTTAAAATCTTCAACGGTTGCTCTTGTTGTAATCGAGCATTGTATGATTTTTTGAAATGACTTTCTTAAAGATATTCGGAAGGTGCTTGTTAAATTCGAGCCATATATTTCCCTAAAAAGAAGGGAGGTGGAAATGCCCGGAATGGCGCGTTGTTCTTTAAAATGATGTGAAAGGGTAATTCGATCTTCTGTTCGCATGGAGGTAGGTTGACTGGTGTTACCTGTATGGGAGTGTTGGTAGGAAAGGTTAAATTGTTGATTGGATTTACGCCAACTTCCTATCAGCTGGAGACGGTTGTTTAATTGTTCGTATAGTATTGAGTCGGTCACCAAATATTCGTCTAGTGGAAGTTGTAATGGATTGATTTTCACGATACTTTGAAAATCGGTATAGCTAAGTTGGAGATTAAGGGCCTTACTGACTTTAAACTGTATATTAATAGCCTTTGAAAGGTCTAATTGCTGACTCGCAGAGGTGTTGTGAAGGTCGTTGCGCTGCGTCCCAAATTCTCCCGACAGTCGAAGTTTTTGATTGAAAAGTGCAGTTGCAATTTGGGCTGAGATTTTTTCGTAGTCGTTTTGTAAAAATGAAAGGCCAAAAGTGGAGTAGCCGGGCGAAATCCTTCCATAATGAAGGGTGAATCGGTGCTGATTCCATGGGATCATCAATTCTTGCTGAATTACACTATACAGATTACCTCGAGGATTACCAGTAAAATGACTTAATGCAAATATGCTGCTGGATTGTACTTTTTTTAACAACAAAGTTTGGATTTGAATTTCCAAGGCTTGGTTAAATGATTCAGCAACTTCCTCAAATAATGACTGCTCACTGCTTGCCATGAGACTGACCTCCCATGAGGTGGCTGACTGGTATCTTCCCACACTGATGGATGCTAATTTCCTGGAAATTTCTGTGCTGTCAATGGGGATTTTATAGGTTCCTGTGTAGGATTTAAAGGTAAATTTCTTTATTTCTGTGTCTAACCCGAACCCTTTTATCGGAGTGCCTGATAAGGTAAAGGAGGACAATTGAGGATAAAATTTTCCAATATATAACCGGTGTCTTTTGTACGATGGGTTAAATTGAAATTGGTCTATTGGTGAACTGAAATTGCGTTGATCCTTCCCATAGGATAGACTGAGTGGTATAGGGAACCCAAATATACGCGGGGTAATTTGCGTCTGGATGCCATATTGTTGTTGAAGTTGGTTCCCTTTTATATTGAGTGTATGATAGATTTGCATGCTTCCTTTTATGGAAACAGAATCTTTAGGATTGAACGATGACAAATCCTGTCCAGATAGACTGAATAGGGTTATGGATAGTAATATGGTGATTGAGATTCTCATTTGGAAAGAATAAATTCGACTCTGCGGTTGATATAATCATCGGTTACTGACAAGGGATCCGTGTCGCTTTTTCCAAGCGTTGTAATGCGTGAGGAAGAAATCCCTCGATCGATAAAAAAAGCTGCGACAGATTCAGCACGGCGTATGGCAATTTCTTGTTTGATGTTGCTCGTCCCATGACGGTCGGAATGTCCAATGATGGTGATCAAAATATCAACATCAGATATAAGTTGTTCTAGAATGGGGCGAAGTGAATTCCGATCCTCCCGATCCAATTGCCACTCGTTTAATTCGAAGTTTAATAACACTGATATTTTGCTAATTTTTGAGGGACTTAATGTACTTTCTGGAAGTGTCATTGTTGATTCAATAGGATTTTGTTTAGCTTGATTTAGATTTAATTTATTTGGTTTTTGTGAGGTTGATTGTGATTTAAAAACAGCTAATTGTAGCCCAATACCGACGGTTAAAATCTTTGTGGTGTATTGGAATCTAATATGATATCCTATGGAAAGTTGGTTCCGGTTGAGATAGGTTTGGAGTTGGAAAAACGATGGTGAACCGGAAAGAATATTGACCCAACTTATTTCTGGAATCGAAGGATTTATCAGATGTCTCCAAATGGCTTGTATTTGTACCGGGTAATGATCATGCAGGTTGCTTATCTGTAGGGAGGTAGCTAATTTATTTTGTCGGTTTAGAAGAAGTAGCTGTCGATATTCGAATTCTACCTGCTTAAATTTATTTGCGGTGAAACTAATCGAAAATGGTAAATTTGTGGTTGAATAATACCCAATTCCCGCTATAAATGAAGATTTATTAATGATTTCATTGGCTGATGATTCCCCGTTATCAATCGCGGAGTCCATCCCTTTAGGAGTCCATTGCATTCCGGTTTGCTTGTAAGTAGGTTGGTAGGATAGGCGAGACGCGTTGAACATTCCGATGGGGCCAATAAGGCCATTACGGATGGGAAATAG
>JAHEMU010000338.1 GCA_024643485.1 Cytophagales bacterium | reverse complement strand
GAGTTTACAAAAACGCTGTTTTCGTTTTTTGGATTTACATCAACATTGCAATAATAAAAAGGACGATCTAGTAAATCAGATTGATCATTTATCAATTTGAAGGACTCACCTTTATCATCTGATCGGTAAAGTCCACTTCCCGGTAACGCCTCAATTAAAGCATATAAAACTGAAGGATTGGCAGGAGACACTGCTAAATCTGCTTTTCCAACTAATCCAGATGGTAACCCATTACTTAGTTTTCTCCAAGAATCACCACCATTTGTAGATTTATATATTCCACCATTAGGCCCACTTTTAATGGTCCATGGTTTACGATCCACTTGCCATGCAGCTGCATAAACAGTATTTGGATCACCAGGAGCAAATTCCACATCTGCTATACCAACGGAATCGTTTATAAAAAGTACTTTTTCCCAGGAATTTCCGCCATCTTTAGTTCTGAACAAGCCACGTTCAGGATTACTGCTGTGGGCTTGGCCAATAGCAGCGACAAATACAATTTCTTTATTTGAAGGGTGAATTTCCACTGCGCCAATATGCCCAGTAGCCTCCAAACCAACGTGCTTCCATGTTTTTCCGGCGTTTTCAGACTTATAAACTCCCTTTCCTACAATAATATTACTTCGAATACCGTCGGAACCTGTACCTGCGTAGATGGTTTTTGAGTCAGTAGGGGCTACTCTTACAGCTCCCATTGATCCTGTTGCGAAAAATCCATCCGAAACATTATTCCAACTATTACCATAATTTGTGGTTTTCCATAACCCACCACCGGAAGCACCCATGTAAAAAGTCCCTTTTTCTTGAGTCACACCTGTAACTGTGGTAGCTCTACCACCTCTATTTGGGCCGATGTTTCTATACTTTACACTTTCTCCGATATTTTCTTCAATTGTTTGAGAATACCCCCAAGTGGATAGAAAAAGGCCAATTGCCAAAGATTTAATAAAAATGAAGTTGCGATTCATACGATTTTAAATTGGATCTGACATCCAATTTAATGATTGTAATTTGCACCACCAACATCATTTTAATAAATACTGTTGTTAATCTTCTTTTAACACCGTTGCTGGGTTTGTTTTTGCTGCTTTTACAGACTGAAAACTAATGGTAAACCAGGAGATTAAAATGCTTATTACTCCACCAAATAAATAACTTTTATAGGTGATGTCAATATGATAATTGAAGGTGGAAAGCCATTTATCAGCTGCAAACCAAACCAAAGGAATACTTATAACAAAGGCTATGATAATCATTTTTGATAGGTTTGAAGACACCATGAAAATAATGTTAAATAAAGTCGCTCCCATTGCCTTTCTTATACCGATTTCTTTGTGTTTGCGTTCAGCAATAAAAACAGAAAGTGCGTATAGGCCCATACAACTTATGAAAATAGAAAGTATTGCAAATACAGCCGCTATTTTATATGAAGTATAATCTTTTTCATATTGAGCTAATATGTTATCGTCTAAAAGCTGAGGTTCAAATGATTTATCAGGGATATTTTCACTCCAAATTTTGCCTATTGAAGCTTTAATCTGCTCATAATTTTCATTTTTAAAGTCTATAATGACGTAAGAGAAATTTCCGGAAGCCTCCAACATATACATCATCGACTCCTTAGGTTGGTGTAAAGAGAAAAAATTAAAGTCAGACATCACGCCAATTACCTCAAATTCCTGGTGAATACCGCCTGTCCAATCGAATTGTAATTTTTCGCCGATGGCAGTTTCTGGGGTAAAACCGAATTGTTCAGCATAATTTTTACTGATAATAATTCTATTATTCTCTTGATCTGCCTTCCAATTCGAGCTGAAATTTCTTCCTGACACTAATTTATGTTCCATCACGGGTATATAATTGTGATCGACATTAATCGCATAGGCAACCTTAGCATCTTCCATCGATTTTCCTTGTTGGTAAAGTGGATAATCATTAGTAATGTGGCCCGGTAGAGAAGAGGCTCCTGTTATAGAGTTAATTCCATTTAAAGCTAAAATGTCGTTTCTTAATTTCTCGTACATATTTAATTCAGCTTCATTAGATAAAGTAAGGACAAGTTTTGAAGCGGTATTAAATCCTTTTTCCGACTTTTTGATATACTGAAACTGTTGAGTGATTATTACTATACCAGTTATTAGAGAAATTGAAATGATAAATTGAAAAATAACTAAAAATTTGCGAAGATATCCTCCATCGCCATTAGCGCCGTATCTGGATTTTAAAACAGTAGCGGGATTAAACCGACTCAAATAAATTGCGGGATATAATCCAGCTAGAAATACGGTTAATATTAAAAATACAACAAGGTAAAATGCAATGACTGACCAATTTGAACTATCAATACTAATATTTGATGCGGCAAGCGTAATGAAATAAGGCAATGCTATTTCAACCAATAATAAGGAAAGTAAGGTCGCGATAAATACAATAATAAATGATTCGAAAAGGAATTGCCGTTTTAATGCCCCTGGACTTACACCCATTGCTTTACGCACCCCAACTTCTAATGCTCTTCTTCCAGCTTGTGCGGTTGAAAGATTTACATAATTTACACAAGCTAAAAACAAGATTAATATACCTATCGATATAATTACCTTGATATAAAGCATGGAGGTTTTATTTGGCAAATCATAGGAAAAACTGGTATCAAAGTGGATATCATTAATATTGATTAAGTGCATGACTTTACTAAACCCAAGCGCTTCCATATCCTCTTTACCATATTTCTTAAATACCTCATCTATTTTAGCCTCCACGGCCTCTGGGGATGCTCCTTCTGCTAATTGCAGATACGTAAACGTAAGATTATTCCCCATCCAATTCATGTTTGGATTATTGATGAAAACTGGGGCGAATGGAGTACTATGGATACTTACAATATAATCTGGATTAAAATCTGCATGATAATAATCATTGTCGATAATAGCAGAAACGATAAATTCAGCTTTTCCCTGAGTGTATTCAATTTCTAATAGTTTACCTATAGGGTCTTCATCTCCAAAAAGTTTTAAAGCCATTTTAGTATCCAAGACAACACTTTTTGGGTCTATAAGTGCAGTGGAAGGATTACCTTTGAGGAAATGGAATTTTAATACATTAAAAATCGAAGAATCAGCAACGCTACCCAATTTTGCAGTAAACTTCTTTTCTCCATTTATTAAGTTTTCTGCTGTTCCAAAAATGGCAGATCCGATTATACGAACTTGATTTTCAATTTCAGGTATTTCATCCTTTAACACAGGGCCAATAGGGACGGATGCGGTAGCGGAAGTTAATTCCTCTCCTGAAACACCACTCATAGTCGAAGAAATCCTATAAACATTCGGATTTTGGTGTTTTTCAAAGCTTAATTCATCTGTAGTATACAGAAATAATAGCATACAACATGCTAAACTGATGCTTAAACCAGTAATGTTTACAACTGCGAACAGTTTATTCCGTACGATATAACGG
>JAHEMU010000038.1 GCA_024643485.1 Cytophagales bacterium | reverse complement strand
ATAGATTTTAATCAACCTATCACAGAAAATATTGCAAAGGAAATTGTTAATATTGCAAAGGAGTACAACACAAACCGTTCAGAAAACACATCTTCCATGTTGGCAAATAAATATCGATCCTTTGAACAGATTAAAGATGTTTATTCTATAATATTAAGTTCTTTTTTTTAAAACATTAAGGATTAAACATAAAAGATTTATTAATAGAATTATTGTTCGACTGAGGTTGGAATCAAAGCTTTTATGCTTGAAACTAATTAGTCCTCTTATAAAAAGACCCCCAGAACAATCATTAATTTTATTTTGTGATCCAAGAGGAGGAAGTACTTGGCTTGCAGAAATATTGAGCAAAAAAATGTCCTGTTTTATTTATTGGGAACCTTTAGCTGAAATTAATAACCCACTTTTAAAGGAGCTAAATTTTGGATGGAGGCAGTATATTCCTATCAATACGATTTGGGTTGAGGCGAAAAAGCTTTTTGATTTATTGTTTTCAGCGAAATTTTTCACAGAAAACACTATAGGAAAATTTACGATCAAGCAGTATATCAAATCCGAGTTCCCATTAATAAAGGTTTGTCGAGCAAATCATGCGTTGAAATGGTTACTGAATCAATATAAATTTAAAAAAAGACCTATTTATTTGTTAAGGCACCCTTTTGCTGTAGTGCTCTCTCAACTAAAACAAGGTGGGTGGGATTTCAAATTTGAAGGATTTCAAATCCCAAATATGCCCTACAATTTCCCCTATACACAACATCAAGAGTTTTTAAATTCATTAGGTTCTAAAGAGGAAGTACTTTGTGCTGTTTGGTGTATCACTAATAGAGATAACTTTGATATTCCTGAAGATAAATTGAATATTCTATATTATGAAAACTTAGTAATTGATAGTAATAAATACTTCAAAAGAATTTTTAATGAGTATGGCTTTGAATTTGATAAAATAATTGAGGATAATATTAGTAAACCAAGTAGTACAAATGTAGACTATATCGGTGATTCTGATTCTGAGCTGCAGCTTTCTAAATGGCAAAGGTCTTTTACTTCACAACAAGTCGAAAATTTACAAAGGGTACTTAATTATTTTGAAATCAAGATTTACTCAATGGAATCCATTTATCCCATATTATCAAACGCCAAACATTAATCGCTTCTTTTCTCCAACATTTTTCCTACTTTTACCTAAACGTTGCCAATAATGCCTGAAGTGAAAGACATCATTCTCTCTGCTACCGAAATCGATCGTAAAATTCGCCGGATGGCCTATGAAATTTACGAGTCGAACTTTAAGGAAAAACGAATTGTAATCGCCGGTATAACCGGTCAAGGATATAAACTTGCACAATCCTTAGCAATGGAATTACAAAATATATCGGAAATACAACCCGTACTTCTCGAACTGCTCCTCGATAAGGATAACCCTCATCACTCCGATGTCGATTTAGTTGGAGATCTACAACAAGCGAAAAACCTTTCTGTCGTAGTGGTTGATGATGTGCTAAATACTGGACGCACATTGATTTATGGATTTAAACCATTTCTCGATATGAAGGTTAAAAAAATTGAGGTAGCCGTATTGGTAGATAGAAGCCACGGGAAATTCCCTGTAAAGGCAAATTTTACTGGAATTGGATTGTATACTACTCTCAATGACCATATTACAGTTGACCTAGAAAATAATAAAGAAGTTTATTTAACTTAAGGTATGTCACAGCACCAATCTCCTGATATTAAAAGAATTACAACTCACCAACTGCAGGCAATGAAGCAACGAGGTGAAAAAATCTCTATGCTTACAGCCTATGATTTTTCTATGGCGAGAATTATCGATGGAGCTGGAATAGATGTGTTGCTGGTCGGAGATTCTGCTTCCAATGTAATGGCGGGTCATGAAACTACCTTGCCGATTACACTCGATCAAATGATATATCACGCTTCTTCAGTGGTAAGAGCGGTGAGTAGAGCTTTTGTAGTGGTAGACATTCCTTTCGGCTATTATCAGGGGAATTCTTCAGAGGCATTGAGATCTGCCATTCGTATCATGAAGGAATCCGGGGCGCATGCAGTAAAAGTAGAAGGTGGCGCTGAAATAAAAGAATCTGTTATTCGAATTCTAAGTGCCGGAGTACCGGTAATGGGGCATCTCGGACTTACTCCGCAATCAATTTTTAAATTTGGCACTTATACCGTACGTGCCAAGGAGGAAGAGGAAGCAGAAAAGTTACTCGCTGACGCCAAATTATTGGAAGAATGCGGCTGTTTTGCGATTGTGCTTGAGAAAATCCCTGCCAAATTGGCAAAAAAAGTGGCTGAATCAGTAACAATCCCTATTATAGGTATAGGTGCAGGCGGGGATGTCGACGGACAAGTACTGGTTATGCAGGATATGCTGGGAATTACGAAAGAATTTAAACCGCGATTTTTAAGACGTTATGCCGACCTCAACGCAATTATAAATGACGCGGTAGAAAACTATATTAAAGATGTGAAGTCTTCGGACTTCCCTAATAATAAGGAACAGTATTAATTGAGACGCTTCCTAGCTTATTTAGGAAGATAAACACAAAATTCAGTACCCTTTCCTAGGGTTGACTTAAAGGTAATTCTTCCTTTAAGTTGTTTCACAAGTGATTTAATAATTGACAATCCCAATCCAGAGGATTTTTCCCCTGCGGTGGGCCGTGCAGATAATTTTTGGAATTTCTTGAACAGCAATTTTTGATCATTTTCACTAATTCCAGGTCCTTCATCGAGAACAGAAAACTTTATTTCATCGGCTTCCAGCCCAACGGTTATGTGAATGGTTTTGTTCTTTTCAGAAAATTTAATTGCATTACTCATAAGATTATCGAGAATTCGCTTAAGTAGTGACTGATTAGTCGTGATAGTTGTGATTTCGGGTTGAATTGAAAATTGGAGGTATTGATCTTTAAGTTTCATATTTTGCTCAAAACCTTTAATCCAATCTTTCATAAATACTTTTAGATCAACCAGTTGATAGATCACTTTTTCATCACGATGATCAAAAGAAAATGCATCTAGTAAGTTTTGAATCATATCCACCCCTTCATAAATGACATTTTTCGCCATTGTCACATACTCTTTTTGATTTTCATTCAACTCACCATCGATTTCTGTTAGTTGCAAAAGACCATTAATTTTATTTAAGGGCGATTTCAAATCGTGTGCTACGATATTCATCGTTTCATCTTTTTCGTAATTAACTTCCTCTAATTTTTTGTTTTTTGTGTTAAGATCTTGCGTTCTTTCTGCAACTATATTTTCGAGCATTTTTTGTCTTTCTCGAATGGAGTAAATTCGTATTCTTATATAAAAAAATAGCAGTAGTCCAATTGAAAGGATTGCTATCACTTGAAACCACCAAGCCCTCCACCATGGCGGTGTTTTGGAGAATTGATAAATAAACACATTGCTCCACGTATTAGACTTACCTTTAGAACGGGCATATAAAGTGTAAGTGCCTTCTCTCAAATTATAGGAAACATAATTTTCAAAAGTTTCTTTAGACCAATCGGAATCAAATCCCTCTAGAAAATATTGAAATATTGGTTTTTCAGTGGTTGACCAATCAGTTGCGGAAAAATCAAAGGTAACTTTATTTACTGATGAGGGTAAGATTATTTTTTCAGGGTAATTAAAATATGGAACAACATCATTTATTTGAAGGCCGTCTATCTTCGGATGTTTTGTACGGTATTCAGTGTTTTTATATTGGCGAAAATCAACATAGTCATCATTAATTCTTACTGAAACTAAGGAAAGAGTAGGTGAGGGGTAATCACGAGAGAGTTCATTTGGATTTAATTTGATTAAACTTTTTCCACCACCCCACCAAAGGGTTCCTTGATTATCTTTTAATACACTATTTGAATAGAAATCCATGGATTTTAACCCATCTGATTTGCCGTATTTTGTTATTTGAAAATTATTTTTTTGGTCTAAATTAACTCTGTTAATTCCATTTTCGGTTGAAACCCACATGTCTTTAGCGTCATCCTCGGTAATCGTCCAAACAAGGTTATTTGATAAGCCGTTTGATTTATTGATAATTTGAAGGGAATCTTTTTTGAATAGCGTGATACCATTGTCATATGTACCTACCCAAATTTGATGCTGAAAATCCTCTTCAAAAGTTCGGATGATATTACTTCCAATGCCATTTTCTTTAGAAAAAATCTGTAGGGAATCTCCACGATAAACGGCGATTCCATTGTCAGTCCCTATCCACATTTGATTGGAGCTATCCAAATATAAATCCCAAATGGTATTATTTGGAAGTCCTTGATTTGTACCAATCCATAATCGCCCTAAATGATCCTTGACGATTACTCTTACGGTGTTATCACTTAATCCATTCACTTTTTTATAACTGTAAAATTGGTTGTTAGAAAATTTAATTAATCCATAATCAAAGGTACCGGCCCAAAGAGTATTTGAATTATCCAGTAACAGGGATATAATATTTACTCCTGGTAAACCATGTTCTTTCAAATAGGCACGATGTTCATTTGGTTTGATGTTTAATAGCCCACCATAATTACCCAACCAAAATGTAGTATCATCAACTTGTACTATGGTTCGCACATAATCACTGATAAGTCCATAACTCGATGTAATATTTTCAAACGCCCCATTGGTATATTTTGAGATGCCACCACCATCCGTTGAAATCCATATATTATTAGATTTGTCCAATAAAAGGTGTCTCGAATAGTCGTTGCTCAGACCAACTTCTTCGGTTAGAAATCTTACTTGATCTCCCTTAATTATATTGACTCCTCCACCGTAAGTCGCCACCCAAGTTTCATCTTCAACAACTATGATATGCCGTATTGTATTACTTAAGAGCCCTTCTGATGTCGTTAATTGTTTCAATTCATCGTTTTGATAAATTAAAATCCCATCCTCTTCAGTGCCGATCCACATGCTACCGTCAGGATTTTCATAAAATGAATAAATAATAGTTGGGATTTCTTTTTGAGGTAATTCGAACGTTTTGAATTCTTTTGTATTAAAAATAGAAAATCCTACTCCCTCTATACCCATCCATAATTCATGCGCACTAGAATAATAAAGAGATCGAATTGCGTTTCCTGGGAGGCCATTTGAAACCGTGAAGTTTTCAAAAATACTATTTTTGAGCTTACTTATTCCAGTCAAAGTCCCAATCCAAAGGACTCCGTTTTCATCCTCAGTAATGGATGTTATATAGTTCCCTACAAGCCCATTTTCATTATTGTATTGATAAAAGAAAGAGCCATCATATCTTGTTAATCCACCGCCATGAGTGCCAAACCACATTTGTCCGTCATGATCTTCAAATATTACTCTCACCGAATTGTTTGAAAGCCCTTGTTCAGTTGTGAAAATTCGATATGTACTCCCATCATAGCTAACAACCCCTCCTCCTTCTGTACCAAACCACATATTACCTCTGCTGTCTAAAAATGAAACCCAAATATAGGAGGAAGGTAAACCTTGTTCTACATCTAGGAATTGAAGATTACCAACGGAGTTGTCTTTAAAACGGAATTCCTTAGCTGGAATTGGATTTCCCAGTGAAATTAATGTGGGTTCTGTGTTTACTTTGTCAGAAAGGATTCGTTTTGTTGAATCTAAGTTTTGGTATGAAATATTAAAATCCTTATTTGGAATAAGCATGTTTGGCGGTTTCAAAAAAGCGTCGTTTTTTAAAACTGAAAGTAATTTTGGTGTTTTTGCCTGAATGATATCTGGCGAATCGATGGTTGAATTTTCAACTTTCTGAGGTTTAAAAGGAATTATTTTTGGAGGTGAGGAAAACGGTTGGAATTGATTAATTTTCTGGTTTTTGGTAATATCCTCTCCAATAACAGGGCTGTCGGTTTTTTGACAAGCTGTCAACAAAACGAACACCATGCTTAAAAGGATTATACCACATGAAAATAATCGATGCATTATTATATATTTTCCTAGTTTCTAATGTAAAAAAAATGGCCGTACCTAATAGGATTTTATCACTTTTTTTGCTTCAAAAAGGTGACATTTCTACTAATTCCACGGAATCCGGTCCGTTTTATGGGTGATCCTTCAAACAACTTATGAAATTCTACCTCTAACAGTTGATTGATTTCACCTTTATTAAGAAGTGTCACGCCTTCTTTTAGGGTAAAGTCGGATTCTTGATTTGCTTTACTAAACCTATTCCAAGGGCAAACATCCTGACAAATATCGCATCCAAATACCCAATCCTCCATTTTATTTTTAAATGAAGAAGGAATTTCATTTTTCAACTCAATGGTTAGATATGAAATACATTTAGATCCATCAACGATGTAGGGGGTGGTAATTGCATCGGTTGGGCACGCATCCATACATGCGGTACAACTACCGCAATAATCGCTCACCGGCTGATCTGGTTCTATTTCCAAATCTAAAATAAGCTCACAGATAAAGTAGAAACTCCCTTGTTTTTTAGTCAGTAATAAACTGTTTTTACCAATCCATCCTAACCCTGCTTTTTTCGCCCAAACGCGCTCCATCACGGGTCCACTATCAACAAACCCTCTGCCTTCGATTTTTCCGTATTCTTCAGAAATCATCTTATGCAATGTTTTTAACTTTTTTTTGAGTACTTTATGATAATCTCGCCCATAAGCATATTTCGCCACTTTATATGGACCTGATAATTCTTCTTTTGGGTAATAATTGTAAGTCAGAACGATGACAGATTTTGCGCCGGGAACTAATTTTCGAACATCCAAACGAAGGTCAAAATGATTGTTCATATAACTCATTTCTCCCTGGAAATCCTTTTTCAACCAACTTTCAAGGCGAGGGGCTTCTTCCTCCAAAAAGGAAGCTTTGGCCACGCCACAACTGGCAAATCCAAGTTCAATTGATTTTTGCTTAATAAATTGCGCAATTTTCTTTGGCGATGATGGATTCACTAGTCAAACAATCCAGGATTCTTACCGGAAGGTATTTTATTTAAATGCTTATAGGCACGTTCGGTGGCTTGCCTTCCTCTTGCAGTGCGTTTCAAATAGCCCTCCTGTATTAAAAATGGTTCATATACTTCTTCAATGGTTTCCGCTTCTTCGCTACAAGCGGTAGCTATAGTTCCCAAGCCAACCGGTCCACCATGGAATTTTTCAATGATAGTGAGTAAAATGCGATTGTCCATTTCATCTAAGCCTTGTTTATCAACATTTAGCGCTGATAAGGCATGTTCTGAAATGGCAAAATCAATAATTCCATTTCCTTTTATTTGGGCAAAATCACGGGTACGTCTTAATAAGTTATTGGCAATCCTCGGAGTTCCTCTACTTCTTCGTGCTATTTCAACGGCAGCATTTTCTTCGATTTGGCTATTTAAAATTGAAGCAGATCTTTTAATAATAGAAGTGAGCTGTTCGGTATTGTAATATTCAAGTCGACTATTGATACCAAACCGAGCTCGCAAAGGTGCAGTAAGTAACCCAGACCGAGTAGTGGCTCCTATCAATGTAAAGGGCGAAAGTGTAATTTGAATAGTTCTTGCGCTAGGACCTGAATCTAGCATTATGTCGATCTTAAAATCTTCCATTGCTGCATATAGATACTCTTCAACAACAGGATTTAGCCGATGAATTTCATCAATAAACAAAACATCTCCTTCTTCTAAATTGGTTAACAAGCCAGCTAAATCACTGGGTTTGTCCAATACAGGGCCAGAGGTGATTTTAATATTAGAATGGAGTTCATTGGAAATGATATGACTTAACGTGGTTTTTCCAAGGCCTGGAGGTCCGTGTAATAAAACGTGATCGAGAGGCTCCCCCCTCAGTTTGGCCGCTTCCACAAATATTTTTAAGTTTTCAAGTACTTTTTCCTGCCCTGTAAAATCTGAAAATGAAAGGGGGCGCAATGCTTTGTCCAAGTCCTTTTCGGACTGATCCATTTCATCATCATCTGCACGTAGGTAATCTTCTCGCATCAATACTTGTATTTAAAGTCCTAAAAATACTGAATAATTGCGAAGTACGAATAGTTTTAAAAGTATTATGTAATTTCGCACCAAATTATATTCAAAGGGATTTAATTAAAGCTATAAAGAGCAAAAAATTGAAGAATTCAGTAAAAAATGCCATTTATACAGTGATTGTACTCGCAATCGTTATGATTGTTTGGCTGATTCGAGATAGTTCTGACCAAAGTCAATTGGTGAAATTAAGCGGAACAACAATGGGCACTACCTATAATATCACCTATTTCGGACAAGAAATTCCGTCTCTAAAAAGTGAAATTGATTCTGTTTTATTTGATGTGAATAAATCAGCTAGTACTTATATGCCCGATTCTGAAATTAGTCAATTCAATAACGGGGACTCACTAATCTTTACTTCCAGTTTTTTCTATCCTTTATTATTGAAAAGTGAGGAAATTTGGAAATTTTCAGAAGGTTCATTCGACCCAACGGTTATGCCACTGGTAAACTTCTGGGGATTTGGACCGGCAGAGGCGTCTGAAAGTGATTCTATTAAAATAGATTCTTTATTACAATATGTTGGATTTGAAAAAATATCGTATTCAAATAAACAGGTTAATAAAAGCATTAAGGGTGTTCAGTTAGACTTTAGTGCGATTGCTAAGGGGTACGGAGTTGATATTGTCACACAATTTATGAACTCTAAGGGGTTACAAAATGTATTTGTTGAAATTGGGGGCGAAGTGCGTGTTACGGGTGAAAATCCAGAAACTAGCCAACCTTGGAAAATAGGCATTATTAATCCCCAAAGTGATAGAGAATCGGTCAGTTTATTTGGAGTACTTTCAATAACCGATGAGTCAGTGGCAACTTCAGGGAATTATTTTAATTATTATATCAAAAATGGCATTAAGTACTCTCACACAATTCACCCTAAGGTGGGTTTCCCAGCGATTAAAAACATTTTAAGTGCTTCAATTGTAGCGAAAGATTGTATGACCGCCGATGCTTTTGCCACTGCTTGCATGGTAATGGGGCACGAAATGGCTATAGAAAAGCTGGAAAGTCAAGCAGATTTGAAAGGAATTATTATATATTCATCGGAAAGTAATCAAATCGAAATGTATATTTCACCCGAATTATTAAATCAGTTTCACAGAGAGGAATAAAACGAAATGCAATTAATCATTTACGGTTGTTTGATTTTTCTTGTCGCTGTTATTGCAGGAGTAGTAGCGATTCGAATGGTGGATGTGAATAGAAAATTTTTAAGCTTTTTTTTAGCATTTTCCGGTGCTTATCTTTTTTCAATCACAGTTGTACATATTCTTCCTGAGTTATTTGAGAAAAGTGAGAATGTGACCATCGCTGGGATATTTGTCTTAGTTGGATTCTTTCTTCAACATATTCTAGAATATTTCAGCTCGGGGGTTGAACATGGCCACATGCATGAAAAACATGCTCACCATCATCATACAGGATTTGTCACCACTATTGTATTAGCCCTTACTGTACATTCTTTTTTAGAGGGCACTGTCCTCACAGATCAACACGGTGATAGTATTTTTCTGGGAGTATTAATACATAAAGCGCCTGCCGCGTTCGCATTGATGTCGGTGGTAATGTGTGAAATTAAAAGCAAAACGAGGATCGCCCTAATTTTGTTAATATTTGCAATGGCTTCACCTTCCGGAATGTTGGTGAGTTATTTAATTTCTCCAGACTCTGTTCAGCCTATTTTGTTAGGAATAGTTGCGGGTAGTTTTCTGCAAATTTCTACCACAATCGTATTTGAAGGTTCATCTGACCATAAATTTAACTTAACTAAATTATTCAGTAGTTTGGTCGGCGCATTTCTAGCAATTCTTTCTGAACTGTTATTTTTATAAAAAATTCAGTACCTTTGAGGTGTCAACCAGTAAATTAATATAATGAGTATGTCTGACAAAAGATTGAGGATTGCGTGTGCAGAGTGTTCGTCTCGTGGTGATTCGTTTTTTGCTTGTCTTGATCACAGTGAACTCGAGAAATTAGAGGAAGGAAAATCGTGTATTAGATATAAGAAAGGGCAAACTCTTTTCTATGAAGGCACTCGACCGATGGGAATTTATTGTATAAATTCAGGAAAAGTAAAAATATACAAATTAAGCTCTCAGGGTAAAGAACAAATCATACATATTAGCAAACCAGGTGATTTCCTTGGTTATCGCGCAATTCTTTCTGAAGAATTTTATTCAGCTTCTGCCACTGTTTTAGAGGATGCATCCATTTGCTTTATACCTAAAGAGGAATTTCAAGGTTTACTTCACGAAAACTCTCAGTTTTTTAATGCGATTATAAAAAGTATTTGCCACGATTTAGGCGTGATGCGAGAAAAAGTTGCTGATTTAGCTCAAAAGTCAGTTCGTGAACGACTGGCAGGAAGCTTACTTATGCTAAAGGAAACGTATGGAATTGATGGAGATAAAAGTACTCTAATTGATATCGCTCTTTCACGAGAAGACCTAGCAAATATTGTCGGTACCGCTACTGAAACTGTGATTCGTCTTTTATCCGAATTCAAAAAAGACGGACTAATCGAATTAGACGGAAAAAAAATCCGTGTTATCAAACCACGTGAATTAGCAAAAGAAGCTGATTTCTATGGTTAATAGATAAATCACCCTTATTTTTCGGTTACAAACCACCCTCAAAAGTTATACATAGAAATTATTCTTTGGGTTGATTTTTGAGGATGAAAGGATTTATACTACCGCTAGTACTCGTCTTTAGTTGGTCATTTCAGGTATTGTACGGACAATCCTGTGACGGGGCTGATGGTTTATTCCCACCTCTTTCAGGAAATACGGTAATTGCGAATGGTGATATTTGCGCCAATTCTGCTGTAACTCCCTATAGATGGGAAATTACCTATACAAACGTCGATGATGGCGGAAACGCCGCTAGTGTCCAATATTTTATCGATTGGAATGATGGCACTACACAAACGGTTTCTATAGGAGCTGGTGATAATTTTATTCAACAAACCGGTGCAAATTCATACCGAACAGTTGTAACTCACTTGTTTCCTGCCGGAGGTGCTGATGTTCAATGTGAATACACCCCAACCGTTTGGCTCCAAGTGAATGGGACTATTTGCCCTTCTACTTCCCAAAATCCAGCTCCAGTGGTTAGATGGAACGTCGATGATGAGAACACTGGCGTTCTGGAACTTTCAGAACAAGCTACTAATAATGTAATTTACGAAGTTTGTGCCGGAGAATCTGTCACTGTTCGTTTTGTGGATCGATCTGAATTCAATTGCGTTCCTGCAAATTTTCCAGGTTTTCCACCAAATATCAGGACGCGTTGGTTTCAATTTATTTATGGAGGTGATCCCGTAAATAACACCATTACTGGATCAAATATTGCTATAAATACCAATACAGGTAGCAACCCGGAAGGAATGGGTTCGGTGAATCTACCGGCAGGTATCACTTACTCATCGCAAGTGGTGGAACGACTTCAACCCATCAATGCACCTACTGAATTTACATTTGATATTACTGTGCCTGCTGACGCCTCCGTTGGAGAGGAATTTGCTATCACTTTAAATAACTGGAATGATTGTAACCGATATCAAACAGGTGGAGTACCAACAGGTAACCTTCCTGTTCAATTTACAGCCTTAATTAGAATCATTACATCACCTCCACCTCCAATTTATACCCCGCAAGAGTTTTGTGTTAACTCACCCACTATTTTGAGTGTTGCCCCGACAAGTGGAGGTGCGATCAATTGGTATAGTGACGCTGCATTAACAAATTTAATTCATACAGGAGCATCAATTAATGCTCAAATTGACCCTCCTCTAGCAAATAGAATAAATAATTCAATTCCTGGTGTGTATACGTACTATGCAACAGAGACACTTGGTAATAATTGCGAAGGTCCTGCCGTAAACGTTACTTTTCAAGTGTACGATAATCCAACAACGGCCAATCCTGGCCCAGACCAAACGACTTGTAGTACCTCCGTTTCACTTGCTGCGAATACTCCGACTGTTGGTTCTGGATCTTGGTTAGTCGTTTCTGGCCCTGGAGTAGTTACCAATATAAATGCTCCAACTTCTACTGTTACTGGACTGGCTTCTGCGTCGCCAACGGTTTTAAGATGGACGATCACTAATGGCCCGTGCGTTTCTTTTGATGAGGTTACCATTTTTAATGACGCAATTCCAAATCCTGCAGATGCAGGTCCTGATCAATTTGAATGTAATATTTCGGGTGCTACTTTAAGTGGAAACACCCCCGCTTTAGGAACAGGAACCTGGACGCAAACGAATGGCCCAGCGGTTACAATAACCAATCCTTCAAATCCCAATACCACGGTTACGGGCCTTGTGGGTGGAAATGTGTATGATTTTCGATGGACTATTTCAAATGGAACGTGTAGCCCTGTATTTGATGAAGTTTCTATCACCACGGACTTAGATCCCCCTGCAAATGCAGGTCCCGATTTTTCAATTTGCCCCCCAGCAAATAGTTCGGTATTGAATGCAGATAACCCTCCTATTGGAACAGGGGTTTGGAGTGTGTTATCAGGCCCAGGGGTGGTAACAAATATTAATCAATTCAATAGCCCAATTACCAATTTGACCGCACAAACTATCCTTGAATGGACCGTTTCAAATGGGGTATGTGTGGATGTTGACCAAGTAATAATTTCTATAGATAACCCGCCAACGGTTGCAATTGCAGGAGCCGACGATGTTATTTGTTCGGATACCTATGTGTTAAATGGAAATGCTGCTGCAAGTGGAAATGGAATATGGACTGTAATATCTGGTTCAGGAATATTTTCCGATGAGATTAATCCCAATAGTACCGTTTCAGGATTGGCCCTCGGACCCAACATCCTTCGTTGGACTATTTCAAACGCTTGTGGAAGCTCTTCCTCAGACGTTACCATAACGAATAATCAGGCAACTTCTGCTGATGCCGGTTTAGATCAAGTGATTTGTGGTGTTTCAACAAATTTAACGGCAAATACGCCTATCGTTGGGACGGGTTTTTGGTCGGTGATTTCAGGCGATGGTTTAGAGGT
>JAHEMU010000337.1 GCA_024643485.1 Cytophagales bacterium | reverse complement strand
GGGAATGTGGCTGAATGGACTATGGATCAATATGACGCCAGTTTTTATTCAAAAAAAACAAACACAGATCCGGTTAATCTACCTATTACCCTTTACCCTAGAACTGCAAGAGGCGGTCATTGGAAGCAAACTCCCGACCTGGTAACTTGTACGTCAAGGCTGGCAAGTAATTCAAACTGGAAAAAACGTGACCCACAATTACCCAAAAGTAGATGGTGGCTAACAAATGCGAATTTTGTTGGAATGCGTATTGTGAAACCGTTTATTCAACCTTCACCGGAAGAAATAAAAAAATATTGGATTCAAGTAATTGAAGATTATGGACGATAAATACTACTAAAATGAATAAGAAAGAATTTAATCGAAGAGATTTTGTTAAGGGTTCAAGTCTAGTTGCAGGCGGCCTGATTTTGGGAAGCTCACTTCCTTTTAGTCAATCAGTTTACGCAGCGGGTTCAGACAAATTAAAATTGGCAGTGGTTGGTTGCGGGGGTAGAGGCACTGGGGCAGTACAACAAGCGCTTACCGCGGACCCTGGTGTTGAGTTGGTAGCGATGTCAGATGCTTTTGAAGATCGTCTGAATTCCAGCTACGATACATTGAGTAAAATTTTCGGTAAGGATCAACTGAATGTAAAGGATAAAAATAAATTTGTAGGGTTTGGGTCATATAAACACGCCATTGATCAAGCGGATGTGGTTATCCTCATCACCCCTCCAGGGTGGAGACCCAAGCATTTTGAATACGCTGTAGAAAAAGGCAAGCATATTTTTATGGAAAAACCTGTGGCAACCGATCCGGATGGGATAAGGAAGGTCATGGAAGCGGCAAAAAAAGCAAAAGCCAAAAATTTAAATGTAGTAGTAGGCTTACAACGCCATTACCAACATAATTATCGTGAAGTTTATAAGCGTTTACAAGCGGGTGAAATTGGGAATATTGTTTCCGGACAGGTTTATTGGGATTCTGATGGCGTTTGGGTTCGTGAACGGCAACCAGGTCAAACCGAGTTGGAATACCAAATGAGAAATTGGTATTATTTCAATTGGCTTTGCGGGGATCATATTTTGGAACAACACATTCATAATATCGATGTTGCGAACTGGTTTATTGGAGAATACCCTGTTTCTGCTCAAGGTATGGGAGGTCGTGAGGTTCGGAATGGAAAAGATCATGGACAAATTTTTGATCATCATTTCGTTGAATTTGTCTATCCTTCGGGAGCAGTAATTTCTAGCCAATGCAGGCATATTCCTGGCACGATGAGTAGGGTTTCGGAAACTTTCCAAGGTACCAAGGGCAGGGTTTATACCGACGGCGGGGGAGAAGCTGAAATGAAAAAATACGATGGGACTTCGATATATAAACACGATCCTTCGGACGATTTAACTCCTTATCAAGTAGAACATAATGAATTATTTGCAGCCATCAGAAAAGGTGAAGTAATTAATAATGCCGATTATGGAGCAAAAAGTACCATGACAGCTATTTTGGGAAGAATGGCTACCTATTCAGGAAAAGTGATTACTTGGGAGGAAGCCATCAATGCGAAGGTTCAGTTGGTTCCTAATGAAGATGAACTCACATGGAACTCTGTAGCGCCTGTTATGCCAGATGCTTCTGGTAACTATCCTATTCCTGTACCTGGTAAAACAAATGTATTATGACATTTAGCAGACGAAATTTCTTATTGAAATCCGCATTAACTGGTGCCTTTGTATCTGGCGCAGGATCTCAAATGTTTGCAGCAAAGGGAATTGAACAAGCAAAAACTCCTTTTAATGCAAATTTCGCATCCCATTTCGGAATGTTTTCTCAGCATGCAGGTGGAAACGTAGTGGATCAGCTCCAATTTATGCACGACGAAGGGTTTAGAGCCCTTGAAGACAATGGTATGAAGCAACGGCCAGTTAAGGAACAGGAATTAATTGCGGCTACCATGAAAAAGTTGGGAATGCAGATGGGAGTTTTTGTGGCGCATACCATTTATTGGAATGAACCGTCTCTAACTAGTGGCGATCCCGGTAAATTGAAACAATTTTTAGATGAAATCAGGGAATCGGTTGAGGTAGCAAAACGGGTGAATGCAAAGTGGATGACAGTGGTGCCTGGCCACGTGGATTTGAGAATGGACATGGGATACCAAACGGCAAATGTTGTTGATGCGTTGCGTAAGGCTTCGGAAATTCTGGAACCTCATGGATTAATTATGGTATTAGAGCCATTGAATTTTAGAGATCATCCGGGGCTGTTTTTAAATAAAATAGGACAGGCATATGCTATTTGTAAAGCAGTAAATAGTCCTTCGTGTAAAATATTGTTCGATTTATACCATCAACAAATTATGGAAGGAAATATGATTCCAAACATTGATTTAGCATGGGAAGAAATTGCTTATTTCCAAATTGGGGACAACCCAGGTAGAAAGGAGCCTACGACCGGCGAAATCAATTATAAAAATATTTTCCAGCATATCTATACCAAAGGGTATAAGGGTATTTTGGGGATGGAGCATGGAAATTCAAAAGCAGGGAAAGAAGGAGAAAGGGCAGTCATTGATGCCTACAGGTCGGTAGATATCAACAGTTAAACAAAAGAGGGTGATTTTTAATCACCCTCTTTTGTTTCTAAAAGTCTAAAATATAGCTTAACGCAGGAACTAAACTACTTTGTAAGTCGTATCCAATATTTCCTTGACGTCGGTCGTAATAAGGTCTTCTGATATTTTCTCTATTTGTCGCATTTTGTATATCCAAAGAAAGCCTCCAAGATCTTTTTTCTGTATTCTTCCTAAAGGCCATCCGTAAATCCATCCGCATATAATCTTTCAACTGTTCCGAATATGGGTTCGTTTGTTGATAAATGATCCTCCCAGTTTCCTGACTTAAATTGGTATCGATTTGTGAAAATTTCATACCCTTGCTATAAATTAATCGACCACCGGCCTCCAATCTTCTTCCATTGCTCAAATTCCATTCCTTTCCAGTAGTAAATGAACCACTGAATTTTGTATTATAACGAGTACCAAACCATTCATCCAAGCCTCCATTATTCATTTTATATTCGGAATTAAAAACAGATCCGTTGAGAATGAAGAAAAGTTGGTTATCGAAAAATTTCTCTAAAGTACTTTCAATTCCATAGTTTCTACCTTCACCCGTATTTGCCATTACTTCAGAATAAAAATCAGGCTCTTCATTTAACATGGAAAAGGTAGAATTCGGATTGGTACTCACGGGCACATCGTATAGATATTGGTAGAAAGGCTCAATTTTCAAACGGATTTTATTTGCGAAATTTTGGTTGAACATCACCGTATAATGGGTCGCTCTTATAAATCCAAGGTCTTCATTCGGAGCAGAGTAGGTCTGGTTTACATCATTGTATATTTTTGTGTTGTAATAACTCCAAGGAAGCATTCGGGAATGATTGCCATAAGACAGTGATAATGTGGAATTTCTGTTGATGTTAAATGTCG
>JAHEMU010000037.1 GCA_024643485.1 Cytophagales bacterium | reverse complement strand
TCAAAGGTTAAAATACAACAAGTAAAATCTACGATTAAACGCCCAGCTCGCCAAAAAGCTACTATACAAGCTTTAGGGTTAGGTAGGATCAACAAAACTGTGGAGGTTGAATTGACCCCGCAAATTAAAGGTATGATCAACAGCGTTAGTCATTTAATTGAGGTTAAAGAACTTTAAGATGAAATTAAATACATTATCTCCCGCTAAAGGATCTGTAAAGGATAACAAACGATTAGGTCGTGGTCAGGGTTCTGGCCGTGGTGGTACTTCTACTCGTGGGCACAAAGGTGCTAAATCTAGATCTGGGTATAAATCAAAACTAGGTTTTGAAGGTGGCCAAATGCCAATTCAAAGACGTGTACCTAAATTCGGTTTCAAAAACATCAACAGAGTTGAATCTAAAGGTATTAACCTTTATACTATTCAAGCGTTGGCCGACGAATCAAAATTAACTGAAATTAATCCGCAAATTCTTCTTGAAAAAGGTCTTGTTGGAAAAAATGACAGAATCAAAATTTTGGGAAGCGGTGAAATTAAATCGAAATTAACCGTAACTGCTCACGCATTTTCATCTACAGCGCTTAAAGCAATTGAAGCTGCAGGTGGATCAGCTACTACCTTGTAAGAAATTATGAAGAGATTATTCACAACAATTAAGAATATTTTTTCTATCGAAGACCTTCGTGTTCGTATTTTGAATACAATTGGTCTACTCGTAATCTTTAGATTAGGCTCTTTTATCGTATTGCCAGGTGTTGACCCGGTAATATTGGAACAAGTAGCTGGTACTGGAGGAGATGGAAAAAGTATTTTTGATTTTTTAAATACGTTTTTAGGAGGTGCTTTTAGTCGAGCTTCAATCTTTGCTCTTGGAATTATGCCCTACATCTCTGCATCTATCGTGGTGCAGTTATTAACAGTAGCGGTTCCTTATTTCCAGAAAATGCAAAAAGAAGGTGAATCTGGAAGAAAGAAGATTAACCAAATCACTAGAGTACTTACTATCGCAATTACCTTCGCGCAAGGATTTAGTTACGTGGTAGCTGCAATCCCTGGTGAAGCCATATTGGAAGCAACCTTTTTCTGGCGAATCTCTTCTGTAGTGATATTAATTACCGGTACCATGTTTTGTATGTGGATTGGTGAGAAAATTACGGATAGAGGAATTGGAAATGGTATCTCTATGTTGATTATGATCGGTATTATCTCCCGATTTCCATCTTCAATTATAGCTGAAGCAAGTTCAAAAGGACTTGATGGTGCACTACAATTTGTTCTCGAACTAGTTGCTCTGTTCTTTATTGTAATGGGTGTTGTTTTATTAACACAGGCCACAAGAAGAATACCAATTCAATACGCGAAACAAGTGGTTGGTAGTAAACTTTATGGCGGAAAAAGAGATTTCTTGCCTTTGAAATTGAATAGCGCAGGGGTTATGCCTATTATCTTCGCTCAAGCCTTGATGTTTATCCCAGGTTTGTTAGCGGGGCTATGGAGTGACTCTTCAGACGTAGCGTCTTATATTGGTTCTGCTTTTGCCGATCCATATAGCTGGCAATACAATTTATTGTTCGGAACTTTAATCTTAGTATTCACATTTTTCTATACTGCGATTACTGTTAATCCAAATGATATTGCTGATAATTTAAAAAGAAACGGAGGTTTTATTCCAGGTATTAAGCCAGGAAAACCAACCTCTGAATTTATAGATACTGTCCTTACCCGAATTACATTCCCGGGTTCAGTTTTCCTTGCTGCGGTTGCAGTGTTACCTGCGTTTGCTGTTACAGCTGGTGTTAGCCCTAGCTTTGCACAGTTTTACGGTGGTACTTCACTTCTAATCATGGTAGGGGTAATTCTTGATACCCTTCAACAAATTGAAAGTTATTTGTTGATGCGTCATTACGAGGGGATGATGAAATCAGGTAAGGTCAAAGGACGTTCTCAAATTGCTGCTGCCTAATCTTATATGATTTATTATAAGACAAGGGAGGAGGTTGAACTTATTAAAGAAAGCGGTCAGATACTTGGCAAAGCCCACGGTGAAGTAGCCAAATGGGTTAAAGAAGGTATCAAAACGGCTCAACTTGATAAGATCGCCGAAGAGTTTATAAGAGATAATGGAGGTGTTCCTTCATTTAAAAACTATAATGGTTTTCCTTATACGCTCTGTATCTCTGTTAATGAGCAGGTAGTTCACGGGTTTCCCAGTGAATATGAAGTGAAATCTGGAGATGTAATTTCCATTGATTGCGGAGTGTTTTACAAAGGATATCATAGTGATTCTGCTTACTCTTATGCGGTAGGTGAAGTGGATGCTGATACAAAGTTACTTTTGCAAAGAACAAAAGAATCTCTGTATAAGGGTATCGAAGCTGCAGTCTACGGTAACAGAATAGGTGATGTTTCTTCTGCAATTCAAGACTACATCGATCAATTCAATTATGGAATTGTTCGTGAATTAGTAGGTCATGGGTTGGGAAAGAATCTTCATGAAAGTCCTGAAGTTCCTAATTATGGGAAACGAGGGAGAGGACCTCTTTTAAAAGAAGGATTGGTTATTGCGATTGAACCTATGATCAACCTGGGGACTCGACGAGTTGTACAGGAGTCTGATGGTTGGACAATTCGAACGCAGGATCACAAACCTTCAGCACATTTTGAACATACTGTTGCGATCTTTAAGGATAAAACAGAAATCCTTACTACGCATGAGTATATTGAACAAAATATAAATTAAGTATATGGCAAAACAGAAGTCGATAGAGCAAGATGGTACAATAACAGAGGCCCTTTCTAATGCAATGTTTAGAGTTGAATTGGAAAATGGTCACGAAGTTATTGCTCATATTTCAGGGAAAATGAGAATGCATTACATTAAAATTTTACCTGGAGACCGTGTGAAACTTGAGATGTCGCCATATGATTTGACAAAAGGAAGAATTGTTTACAGATATAAATAAAAATTAAAATGAAGGTCAGAGCTTCCATAAAGAAAAGAAGTGCCGACTGCAAGATCATTCGCAGAAAAGGTAAACTGTATGTAATCAATAAGAAGAATCCACGATTTAAACAAAGACAAGGATAATTATGGCAAGGATCGCTGGTGTAGATATACCCGACAATAAGAGAGGTGAGATAGCTCTTACCTACATCTTCGGAATAGGTAAAAGTTCCGCTCAGGAGATATTAGATGCTTCTGGAATCGATCGCAATAAAAAAGCGATGGACTGGACAGACGATGAAGCTAACGCTATACGTAAGTATATCGGAGAAAACTTCAAAGTAGAAGGTGTTCTTAAATCTGAAGTTCAACTTAACATCAAACGTTTGATGGATATTGGTTGCTACAGAGGTCTTAGACACAGAAGAGGTTTACCTGTTCGTGGACAAAGAACAAAGAACAACAGTAGAACTAGAAAAGGAAAGAGAAAAACTGTAGCAAACAAGAAAAAGGCTACTAAATAATCGTTAGATCATGGCACAAAAGCGTAAAGATAAAGCTAAAAAGCGAGTTGTATTGGTCGAAGCTATCGGCCAGGCTCACATAAAAGCCTCCTTTAACAACATCATAATCTCGTTAACAAATACCGGAGGTCAGGTAATTTCATGGGCCTCAGCTGGTAAAATGGGATTTAAGGGCTCTAAAAAGAACACACCTTATGCTGCTCAAGTAGCAGCTAAAGATTGTTCTCAAAAGGCTTACGACCTAGGCTTGAGAAAAGTAGAGGTCTTTGTTAAAGGACCTGGTGCGGGTCGCGAATCTGCAATCCGTTCTATTCAAGGTGTAGGAATTGAAGTAACAACCATCAAGGATGTAACTCCTCTACCTCACAACGGATGTCGTCCTCCTAAAAGACGAAGAGTATAATTTTTGCATAGTACGATAAAATAGAAATAGAATGGCAAGGTACACAGGACCTAAGGCAAAGATTTCAAGAAAATACGGCGAGCCGATTTTCGGGCCAAGCAAAGCACTTCAGAAAAAAGCCTATCCTCCAGGACAACATGGTCGTGGAAGAAAAAGAAAGCAATCTGAATATGCTATTCAGCTTAACGAAAAACAAAAAGCCAAATATATTTATGGTTTGCTTGAGAAACAATTTAGAAATTTGTTCGACAAAGCATCTCGTAAAGGTGGTGTAACTGGTGAAGTTTTACTACAATTACTTGAATCAAGATTAGATAACGTAGTTTTCCGATTGGGTATTGCTCCTTCAAGAAGAGCAGCGCGTCAGTTGGTAACACATAAACATATTACTGTTAACGGTGAAGTAGTTAACGTTCCTTCTTATATGCTTAAAACAGGTGATGTGATAGCAGTAAGAGAGCGTTCTAAAACAATGGAAGTTGTTTCTAGTAGCGTAGCTGTTTACAGTAACAGAAAGTACCCTTGGTTAGAATGGAGTGCTTCTGATCTCGCTGGAAGAGTTATTTCAGTTCCCGAAAGAGAATTGATTCCAGAAAATATCAACGAACAATTGATCGTTGAACTTTACTCTAAGTAATGAATAATGACAAATTTGTCATAAAACAAAAAAATATAATATGTCGATATTAGCCTTTCAAATGCCCGATAAGGTTGTGATGGAAAAAGCCGATGATTTTAGAGGGCTTTTTACTTTCAAACCTCTTGAAAAAGGATATGGCGTAACAATTGGAAATGCCTTGAGAAGGATTTTATTATCCTCTCTTGAAGGTTATGCAATAACTGGTGTACGTGTACCCGGCGTGTTACATGAATTTTCAACCATCGAAGGTGTTGTTCAAGATGTTTCCGAAATTATTCTTAACCTTAAAATGGTAAGGTTCAAGAAAACAGGTGAAGCGTTTGACAATAAAATAACTGTTGCGGTTAAAAACCAAAAACAATTAACTGCCGGTGATATTGCAAACTTCACTTCTGCTTTTGAAGTGCTTAACCCAGAATTAGTGCTTTGCGATTTAGATCAATCTGCTGAGTTCGAATTGGAATTGAGTATCGATAAAGGTAGAGGTTACGTTTCAGCTGAAGATAACAAACCTTCTGAGCAAGTATTCGGTTATATTCCTATTGATTCCATTTTTACTCCGGTAAAAAATGTGAAATACAGTGTGGAAAATACCCGTGTTGAGCAGAAAACTGACTACGAAAAGCTGATCCTGGATATTGAAACAGATGGTTCTATCCATCCTGAAAAGGCACTTGAAGGTGCTGCGCATATCCTAATACAACACTTCATGCTGTTCTCTGATAAATCAATCGAGCTTGAAACCGAGAAAAAAGGTGAAATCGAGCAAGTTGATGAAGAAATGCTTCACATGAGAAAGCTGTTGAAAACAATGCTTAACGATCTAGATCTTTCTGTTCGTGCTTACAACTGCTTGAAAGCAGCTGATGTTAAGTCACTTGGAGATCTTGTAAGACTTGAAATTTCTGATATGATGAAATTTAGAAACTTCGGTAAAAAATCGTTAGCAGAGTTAGAACAATTGGTTCAGGAGAAGGGCTTGACTTTTGGAATGGACCTGACAAGGTATAAACTGGACGAAGAATAACAGAGAAATGAGACACGGAAAAAAATTCAATCATTTAGGTAGAACAGCTTCACATAGAAGTGCTATGCTGTCTAATATGGCCAATTCTTTGATCGAAAGTAAAAGAATTACCACCACTGTAGCAAAAGCAAAAGCATTGCGTAAATATGTTGAGCCTTTGTTAACTAAGGCTAAAGATGATTCTACTCACTCTCGTCGAGTTGTTTTCTCTTACCTTCAAAATAAATTCGCCGTTCAAACTTTGTTTGAAGAGGTTGCTGGCAAAATTGCCGATAGACCAGGTGGATATACTCGTATCATCAAAATTGGTGGTAATAGAGTAGGAGATAACGCGGAAATGGCTATGATCGAACTTGTTGATTACAATGAGTTAATGCTTAAAGATGCTAAACCAGCTAAAGCAAAAACTAGAAGATCAAGAAGAAGTAAATCTGCTGATGAAGCTAATACTCAACCTGCTGCTCCTGCTGCAGAATCGAAAGAAGCTGATGCTCCTGAAAATAACGAGGAGTCTAACAAAGAATAGTTTAGACTATGAATAAAAATATTAGGGATTAGGGGGTAACCTTTAATCCCTTTTTTTATTTTTGTGAAATAATTCTAAGAACATATCAATCCCCCATGACAAATCAAACAAAAGCTTACTTATTATTGGAAGATGGTCTAGTAATGGAAGGACTTTCCGTTGGCCTAAAAGGAACCTCAGGAGGTGAAATTTGTTTTAATACCGGAATGACTGGTTATCAGGAAATATATACTGACCCATCATATGCCGGACAAATAGTTATCAATACAAGTGCTCATATTGGTAACTATGGTACTCATAAGGAGGAACAAGAATCGGATGGCGCAAAAATTGCCGGTGTAATTCTGAATGAGTTTTCTGAAATGTATAGTAGATACTCTTCTTCTGAAAGCCTTCAGGAATACCTTGAAAAAAACAAAATTGTTGGAATCACCAACTTAGACACTCGGAAATTGGTGAGATATGTACGAAGTAAAGGCGCTATGAATGCTATTATTTCTACTGAATTTCCCATAGAAGAACTGAAAAAGAAAATCAAATCGGTTCCATCCATGGATCACCTCGAATTATCTTCTTCCGTATGTACGCAAGAACCTTATGAAATGGGTGATGAAAATGCAGCTTTAAAGGTAGCTGTACTTGACTTAGGTGTGAAGAAATCGATACTAACCAATTTGACAACTAGAGGTTGCAAGGTGAAGGTTTTTCCCGCAAAAACTCCTTTCAGTGAATTGAAAGCGTGGAATCCAAATGGATACTTTTTATCTAATGGTCCTGGTGATCCTGCGGCAATGGAATATGCAGTGGAGGTGGCTAAAAGTATTCTAGAAGAAAATAAACCTTTATTTGGAATTTGCCTAGGGCATCAAATCATCGCCCGTGCTTGTGGATTAAGTACTTACAAAATGCACCACGGTCACAGAGGCTTGAATCATCCAATTAAAAACCTTGAATCGGGTAAATGTGAAATTACTTCACAAAATCACGGTTTCGTTGTGGATGAAAAAGATGTAAAAAAATCAGACAAAGTTACGTGTACACACGTTCACTTAAACGATCATACAATTGCAGGACTTCGTGTGAATGGAAAAAATGCATTTTCGGTACAATACCATCCGGAAGCGTCTCCAGGACCACATGATTCTCGATACCTTTTTGATCAGTTTGTAAACAACATGAAAAAATAAATTAATTATTTTAAACTAAAGCTAATATGAGTATCATTCAGGAAATTAAAGCTCGCCAAATTTTAGATTCCAGAGGCAACCCTACTGTAGAGGTAGACGTAATCACCGAGTCAGGTGTAATAGGTAGGGCAGCTGTCCCTTCCGGGGCGTCAACTGGTAAGCATGAGGCTGTTGAACTACGCGACAACGATAAATCCATTTATATGGGTAAAGGTGTGTTAAATGCCGTAGGAAATGTGAACAACGAAATCGCAGAAGAGTTGATCGGATTTTCTGTGTTTGAGCAAAATTTACTTGATAAAATTATGCTCGAACTTGATGGAACTCCTAATAAAGGAAACCTAGGTGCAAATGCAATTCTAGGTACTTCCTTGGCAATCGCTAAGGCGGCAGCTATCGAATCAGGTCAGTCGTTGTATCGTTATATTGGTGGAGTGAATGCAAATACTCTTCCTGTTCCAATGATGAATATCTTAAATGGAGGTAGTCATGCAGATAATGCGATCGACTTTCAAGAATTTATGGTGATGCCTGTGGGTGCTCAATCATTCTCTGAAGCATTAAGGATGGGTACTGAAATTTTCCATCATCTTAAAAAAGTACTTTCAGACAGCGGAATGTCTACCAACGTAGGTGATGAAGGTGGTTTCGCTCCTAATATTGCATCAAACGAAGCGGCTATCGAAGTGGTTCTTAAAGCCATAGAGAAAGCTGGTTACAAACCAGGTGATGATGTATTCATTGCTATGGATGCCGCTTCTTCTGAATTCTATGATGAAAAAACTGGATTGTATCACTTCACTTCTACAGGGAAGAAATTATCGTCACCGGAAATGGTTGATTATTGGGCTTCTTGGGTAGATAAATATCCAATTATCAGTATTGAAGATGGTATGCAAGAAGATGACTGGGCAGGTTGGAAATCACTTACTGAGAAAATTGGTAAGAAAGTACAATTAGTTGGAGATGATTTATTCGTGACCAATGTAACTCGCCTTCAAAGAGGATTAGATGAAAAAATCGCTAACTCTATTTTGGTGAAAGTAAACCAAATAGGGTCGTTAACTGAAACCATCGACGCAGTTAATTTGGCTAAAAATCACAATTACACCTCTGTGATGTCACATAGATCTGGCGAAACAGAAGACAATACTATCGCGGATTTGGCTGTAGCTTTAAATACCGGACAAATTAAAACCGGTTCTGCCTCTCGTTCAGATAGAATGGCAAAATATAACCAATTATTAAGAATTGAAGAGGAATTGGGAGAAACAGCTATGTTCCCTGGTAAAAACTTCAGAAAATAATTTGTAACTCATGGGGCTTTTTAAATTTCAATTAATTACGTATTTTAGATAAATATTTTTTGATATGAGGTTTAAATTGCCCCCTGTTACTCGAAATTTCTATTTTATTTCAGCAGCTTTCTTTCTGATTTGGATGCTGTTTATAGATTCTAATGATCTGTTAACTCAACTTCGTCTTAAGAGTAAACAACATAACTTGGAGTCTCAAAAGGAGTATTATCAAGAAAATATCATTGATCTTAATTCGAATTTTGATGATCGAAATAATAACAATGAGCACCTTGAACAATACGCCCGTGAAAAGTATTTCATGAAAAAACCAACCGAGGACTTATTTATAGTGGTTGAAGAGGAAAAATGAGATCTATTTTCTTAATTCTGATTGTTTTTGGCTCCATCTGTAAGGTAAATTCGCAGGTGCTTGCAATGACAGATGAAAGCTCATTTAAAGAACGCATTTACTTTGGTGGCGGTTTGGATATGGCTTTTGACGATTCAAGAGGTATTATAGGATTGAGTCCGTCTATAGGATACATGTTAACTAAGACTACCTCACTAGGTGTTGGGATAACCTATCAATATTACTTTGATCGCTATTCTAGATTCAGCACGGATATCTACGGATATCGCTTTTTTTTAAGACAGAATTTAATCGCTCAACTTTTCGCATATGCTGAATACGAAAATTTGTCCTACGAAAACAACCTTACTATTGACAATAAAGATAGAACTTGGCAAGATGCAATTTATCTAGGAGGTGGATGGTATCAACCAATTAGTGATAGGGTAGGGTTTTTAGCAATAGGCTTATACAACGTAAAAAACAGAAATTACCAAGGAAGCCCTTGGTCTTTTAGAGCTGGTTTTACTTTTTCTCCCTTCTGAATAAATTACAATTCTATTTTAAATTCTTCCGCCAAGGATTGAAGATCTTTTAATACCAAATCATTTAATGGAATATCGGTATTTAATCGTTCCTGAGATAATTGTCTTTCTGGATCACCAGGAATAACTACAGGTTGGTTTTCGTTAATTGGAGTGGCATTTCTGAAGCGACTTAACCAATTGTCCATATGGGATTTAAATTCTTCCGCCGGACGAAAGGCATCTATTCGCATAGCACCGAAAAAGTGGCCTAGACCCAATCCTACCGGGTCATCTGAAAGGGGTAAAAAACTAACAAAAGGAGGCGCCCAAGGGCCGTAATTGGCTCCAGAAAGTACTGCACTAAAGATATCAACAATGCTTCCAAGAATAAATCCTTTATGACTTCCGTGTTCTCTATCACTACCCAGGGGTAATAACGCACCACCGTTTTTCACTTCGTGTGGATCGTTAGATTCCTCTCCACTTTTAGTCTGTACCCACCCTGTAGGAGCGTTTTTGGACTCACGTTGAAGTATTTCTAATTTTCCATTTGCTGCTGTTGTAGTAGCAAAATCGCCGATAAACGGCGGCTCTTTATCTGCTGGAATAGCAACGGCTATTGGATTGGTTCCCAGTAAACGCTCTTTGCTAAATGTAGGAGCAACCAATGGAGACGCATTCGTCATAGCCATTCCAATCATATCGTGTTCTAATGCCATTTCCGCATGAATTCCTGCAATGCCAAAATGATTGCTATTTCTTACAGAAACCCAACCAGTACCACAGATAAGAGCTTTTTCTATGGCAACTTTCATGGCAAATGGAGCTGCAACAAGCCCTAATGCAGCATCCGCGTCGATGACCGCAGTGCTGGGTGACTCATGAACAATTTTAATATTAGGTGTGGTATTGATTCTTCCCGCTTTCCATAATCTGACATACCCAGATAACCGAGCAACCCCATGTGAATCGATTCCTCTTAAGTCCGCTATTGTTAATACTTCAGTTGCAAGTTTTGCGTCTTTCTCAGAACAGCCCATTTTAATAAATACTGCTTCGCAAAACTGAGTAAGTTGTTGATGTTTCATTTTTTAACAAATTGGAGCGCAATTTATTAAATTTGATCAGGATTTGAAGGGTATTGTGCGGATAAACAAAAGAATCTGTTAATACTTTATGTATATTTATAAAAAAACATAAAAAAAGTGACAAGAGAAGAAAAATTTAAAGAGCTGGCCAGGAAAAATGCCGAATCAAAGATTGGGGGCGGGGAAAAGAGAATTGAGGCTCAGCATAAAAAAGGAAAATTAACAGCAAGGGAACGCATTGATATCCTTTTAGATTCAGGTTCTTTTGAAGAGATAGCACCTTTTAAAATGCATCGAACTAAGGATTTTGGGTTGGATAAAGAATATTATTTAGGAGATGGTGTTATAACAGGATACGGAAATATTAACGGCAGGTTGGTATTTGTGTACTCTCAAGATTTTACCGTTTTTGGAGGTTCTTTATCTGAAGCTCACGCTGAAAAAATAGTTCGAATAATGGAGCTTGCCATGGAAAATGGAGCCCCTGTGATTGGATTAAATGATTCAGGGGGTGCGAGAATCCAAGAGGGGGTGTTGAGTTTGGCAGGGTATGCAGATATTTTTTATCGCAATACCAGAGCAAGCGGGGTAATTCCTCAAATCTCTGCGATTATGGGGCCATGTGCCGGAGGGGCAGTATATTCTCCTGCGATAACAGATTTTATAATGATGGTTGAAAACTCCTCTTATATGTTTGTTACAGGGCCAAATGTAGTGAAAACGGTGACTCATGAAGAGGTGAGTTCTGAAGATTTAGGTGGGGCTTTAACTCACGCATCAAAAAGTGGAGTGACACATTTCACTTATGAAAACGAAGTTGTTTGCCTTCAAAATATTAAAACTCTTTTAAGTTATATTCCTCAAAATTGCGAAGAGGAAGCCCCTGTAAGTACAGAAGTAGTTGCTAGGGATCAGTCTCCACTGGATGAAATCATCCCTGAAAACCCGAATCAACCCTACGACATGCGGGAAGTAATTGATGTATTGGTAGATGAAGACTCTTTTTATGAAGTTCATAAGGACTATGCTCAAAATATTGTAGTAGGATTTGCGAGAATGGATGGTAAATCAGTAGGAGTAGTTGGGAATCAACCTTCAGTATTAGCAGGAGTTTTAGATATCGATTCAAGTAAAAAGGGAGCGAGATTTGTACGTTTTTGTGATGCCTTTAATATTCCTTTGCTAGTTCTTGTAGATGTGCCTGGTTTTTTGCCAGGGACTGATCAAGAGTGGAACGGTATTATTACAAATGGAGCTAAGTTGTTATATGCCTTCAGTGAAGCAACAGTGCCAAAAATTACCGTAATTACTCGGAAAGCATACGGTGGAGCTTATGATGTAATGAATTCTAAGCACATTGGAGCGGATATGAATTACGCGTGGCCAATGGCTGAAATTGCAGTAATGGGGGCTAAGGGGGCAGCGGAAATAATATTTAAAAAGGAAATTGCCGAGGCTGAAAACCCTGCCAAAAAATTGGATGAAAAAATTGAAGAATATACCAATAAATTCGCAAATCCTTATCGTGCGGCACATCGCGGTTTTGTGGACGAGGTCATTCTGCCTTCTCAAACCAGAGAAAAATTGATTCGAGCCTATAAAATGCTTGAAAATAAAGTAGTTAATTTGCCGAAGAAAAAACACGGAAATATTCCGCTATAACTGATAAAATTTATGGATAAGAAAAGTAAAGTATTTTTGTACGACTATCTGAATAATCCTTCCCCAACAGGGTTTGAATCTTCAGGACAAAAAATATGGTTAAAATACATCACTCCTTTTGTTGATACTTATATGACCGATACATACGGTACGGTTGTAGGAATTGTTAATCCAGATGCGCCATATAAGGTCGTGATTGAAGCTCATGCGGATGAAATTTCTTGGTTCGTGAATTATATCACGGAAGATGGGTATATCTATGTAAGAAGAAATGGAGGAAGTGATCATCAAATAGCACCCTCTAAACGAGTTAATTTGCATACCGACAAAGGTATAGTTAAAGGCGTTTTTGGTTGGCCTGCTATACATGTTCGGAATCCTCAAAAAGAAGAAGTTCCTTCATTGCGTAATATCTTTATAGACGTAGGATGTTCTAATAAAAAGGAGGTGACCAAGTTGGGAATCCATGTTGGAACGGTAATAACCTTCGATGATGAACTAATTGAATTAAACGGAAAATATTATTCTGGTAGAGCTTTAGATAATCGAATTGGTGGATTTATGATTGCGGAAGTTGCCAAACGTTTGAAAGAAAGAAAGTTCAAGCCGGAATTTGGTTTATATGTGGTAAATTCTGTTCAGGAAGAAATTGGTTTGCGTGGAGCCCAAATGATAGCGCAAAGAATAAAGCCGGACGTGGCCATTATTACTGATGTTTGCCATGATACCAATTCTCCTATGTATGACAAGAAAGAATCAGGAGATCAAAAAGCGGGATTAGGTCCGGTACTTACTTACGGGCCAGCAGTTCATAACAATGTGCTAAAAAGTATTATTGAGTTAGCGGAGAAGAATAAAATACCTTTCCAACGCGCTGCTGCAAGTAGAGCAACTGGTACAGATACGGATGCGTTCGCTTATTCAAATGAAGGAGTT
>JAHEMU010000036.1 GCA_024643485.1 Cytophagales bacterium | reverse complement strand
CAATTTCACCTACGTGGTTGGCCCCCATTTCGATGATGGCGATTTCTGTTTCTTCCTGAATTCGAAGTAATGACAACGGCACCCCAATGTGATTGTTGAGATTGCCATTGGTTGCAATGGTATTGAATGATGTTTTTAAAACTGCGTGAATTAACTCTTTGGTAGTTGTTTTACCGTTTGAACCTGTTAGGGAAATTACCTTTCCTTTAAACTGTTTCCGATGATAATTGCTGAGCGCTTGTAAGGCATTGAGCACATCGTCCACAAGGATAATTCGTTCATCGGTTTGAAATTCCGCCTCATCAATAATCGAGAAAGAAGCTCCGGCATCGATGGCTTGTTGTGCAAACTTATTCCCATTAAAGGTAGGTCCCTTTAATGCAAAAAACAGATTGCCGTTCTGGAGGGAACGCGTATCGGTGCACACCCCGGTTGAGCTTAAAAATTTCTTATGTAAATCGGGGAGGTTCATATCAGTTTTTTTTCAAAAATAGAGGTACGGATTGAAATTTAAAAGAGAATTATTCTTCCACTTCCAATTTAAATCCTACTCCGTGGTAATTGATAATATTAATGCGGGAGTCTTCTTTTAAATATTTTCTCAGTTTAACAATGAAAACGTCTAAACTCCTTCCAAGGAAATAATCATTTTTCCCCCATACTTCTTCTAAAATTTGCTCCCTAGATAGCATTTTCCCTTGATTTCTACCAAAAAAAGCCAATAATCGAGCTTCCTTTTTAGTGAGAAACTTAGTTTTTTCTTGATAAATCAGAAGTAGCTCTTCCGTTTTAAACAGGTATTTTCCAATTGAAATAACCAGGTTCAGTTCAATAGACTTTGATTGAGCGCTTCGTTTTAAAAAAACATTGATTTTATAGATGAGTTCGTCAATGCTGAAAGGCTTGGTAATATAGTCATCCCCACCTGTTTGAAATCCCTCTAATCGGTCTTCAAGCATTGATTTTGCCGATAAAAATAAAATGGGAACTGTGGAGTTTACTGTTCTGATATTTTGCGCAACTTTAAATCCATCCATTTTAGGTAACATCACATCGAGGATTAATAAATCAAAGGGTTGTTGGTGAAATTGGGTTAATGCTTCTTCACCATCTCGAACCCAAAGAATTTTAAATCCCTGATTTTCCAAGGCGTCTTTTGTGACGAATCCCAGGCCTTCATCATCTTCTACCAAAAGAATTAAGTTATTTTCTACCATGATATGTAGGGAGATTAATTAAAAAAGTAGAGCCAAAATCGTCTGATTTCTTAACTGAAATTTTACCCCCCAATGCCTCAATTACTTGTTTTACATAGCTCAAACCAAGCCCAAATCCTTTAACGTTGTGTATATTTCCTGTGGGCACACGAAAAAAACGCATAAAAATATTTTTCTGCAGCTTTTTTGGAATGCCGATTCCATTATCCTGAATTTGAATATTTACGGTTTCTCGTTCTTGTTTCACTGAAATGATAATATCAGGAACCTTTTCACAATACTTAATTCCATTATCTAATAGATTAAAAAATACATTGCTCAAGTGAAGTTCATCCCCTTTGACGATGGGGTCATTTGAAATTTCCACCTGAATGTTAGCCCTCCTCGCCTCGATTGAAGGAGACATGTTTTGGATAACCTCTTGAATTAAACGCTTCAAGTGAATTTCTTCATTTTTTATCTGAATGGAGTTATCCATCGTAGCAATTTGTAAAACCCGCTCTACCTGATTTTTCATCCTATTATTTTCATTTTCGATGATGGAGATATAATTGCGCAATCGATCTGGTTGGGTAAGGATGTGCTCATTTTTCAGTTCACCGGTTGATATGGCTATGGTAGAAATAGGTGTTTTGAATTCGTGGGTCATGTTATTGATGAAGTCTTTTTGAATCTCTGACAATCGTTTTTGTCTGCTAATAACCCATAAAGCATAACTAAAAAAAACGATAACGACAAAAAGCACGAAGCTTGAAAAAGTCCAAATTCCCATCCTGTTAATCAGGGTTGAAGCGCGTTGAGGAAAATTTACTCCAAAATAATAGGGTTGATTTTCCCATTTGGGGAGCGCGGCGGTTGGTGGTGCCTGATCATTTGAAAAGGAAATGAAATTACCGTAAACCATTCGGTCAGAAGTGCAATCGTAAATTCCATATTCAAAATCTGCCCGAAGCTCCCTCTTTTCAAATTCACTTTTTAATAAGTATTCGAGCAGATTAGCATCTATTTCACTATTTACCATTACCGCAAAGTAATTGGAAGATAATTGTCGAATGGGGTGATCCGGTAAGCGAGTACTATCTAATAAAGTAAACTGATTGGCTACATGCATTAAAGCGGCATTGACTTCCCGATTAAATCGTTGATCTTCTAGGTCAAACGCCCTTCTAAACCAATAAATCTGAATTACGGTAATGCCAATGATGCTTAATCCGGCCAAAACCAGCACCAGTCTGAAGGTATTTCTCTTCACATTACTAAAATATCAAATCCCAAACCGTTCAAAAAACAAAACGGGTATTTTTAACAGCTAATTAACAATTTATTGTAAAATCATCCATTGTCATCAGCTCTGGCGATCAATTAGTAATTCGACATAATTTTTAAGTAACGCCTTTCGATTTAATGGTGCATCAATTTTTTTGATTTGATGAAAGGCTTTTTCAAAATACAGTTTTATTAAATCCTCGGTATGACGTTTAATTTCATATTTTTCATAAATATCCAACACACAAGCCACCCTTTCGTCACCGGAAAGGGAACTTTCCTGACTATAAAGTGATTTTAATTCATGTTTATGGCCTTTATTAGCTAATTCAATTGCTTTTAGGGTAAGAAACGTTTTCTTTTTACTTTTGATATCACCCCCTACTTGTTTGCCAAATTTTTCACCTCCAAAAGCATCTAGTAAATCGTCTTTCAATTGGAACCCAATGCCGATACAATTTCCAAATTCGGTCAAGGTTTTTACATCACCATCCTTTCCCGCCATAACAGCACCTAAATTCATTGATAAACTAAGTAATTCGGCCGTTTTTAATCGAATTCATATCAAATTGCTGTCCTTCACACACTTTGATTGCGGCCTGATTGAACATCTCCAAAACCTTTCGAATTTTGTCCTCCGGTAAGCCTTTTAAAAGGAATTCATACACTTTTACTAACATCACATCCCCAGAAAGAATGGCGATATTGGTATTCCATTTTTCATGTACCGTGGGTTTGGAACGACGCAAAGGGGCATTATCCATAATATCGTCATGCACCAAAGAGAAGTTATGGAAAAGTTCTACAGCAACTGCCTGGTTGATGATTTGCTTTGGATCATCCTTATAAAGGAGATAGGTTAGCACCGTCATCATTGGGCGAAGGCGTTTTCCTCCCAAATGCATGATATATCTGATTGGATCGTATAATTCCTTAGGAGAATCACCATAATGAGCATCATCAATATGCTTTTCGATTAATTTCTGAAGATTTTGAGGAGTATATATCATGATTTGACAGTTACTTTCGGATTATAATTCAATTATAGTCAATAATGTTTCCACTAAAACAAAATTATTGTATTTAATTCCCTGAGCAATGCTTTTCTTTGTGATTCTATGTTTAAGAGCCTAAAATCTTCTTATTCATCGCAGTTTTGGCTGTTGTGTTTGAGTACTTATTTATTTTTTGTCAGTTTCAACCTGATCATCCCTGAGCTTCCTGATTATTTGGTGAGTTTGGGTGGGGCGGAATACAAAGGCCTTTACATTGGATTATTTACTCTAGCGGCACTTATTTCGCGTCCTTTTAGCGGTAAATTGGCGGATTCCATTGGGAGAATTCCAGTAATTGTAATAGGGACTGCCGTATGCTTGATTTTAGGAAGTGCGTACCCATTTGTGCCTACCGTTTTTGGGTTTTTATTGTTGCGATTTTTACATGGATTTTCTACCGGTTTTCAACCCACGGGAACCACCTCCTACTTGGCGGATACCATCCCTTTGAATAAACGAGGTGAGGCGATGGGTTATTTGGGAGTAGCCGGTAGTTTAGGAATGGCAAGTGGCCCTTACCTTGGGGGAGAGATTGCAAGGTTGTTTAACCTCAATGTCATGTTTTTTGCTAGTTCTGTGGCTGCCTTAATCAGCTTGCTTTGTTTGTTGGGATTGAAAGAAACCTTTCACGAGAAGCAAAAGTTTCAATGGTCACATTTAGCGATATGGCGTGAATCTATTGTGGATATATCGGTGATGCCCTCTGCAATTGTCATGATGCTAAGCTCGTTTTGTTTTGGATTAATCCTTACGATTATGCCAGACTATACAAAATATTTAGGGATAGAAAATAAAGGGATGTTTTTCTTGGTATTTACCATCTCATCCCTGTTTTCAAGAGTATTTGCTGGAAAAATTTCTGATCGTATTGGAAGGGAACCCGTTATCATAACCGCGCTCTTTTTGGTGATTTTATCCCTAACCATTCTAGCTTTTAACCACGGGGAAACAGCATTTTATTTGTCGGGAGTTTTATTTGGAATAGGGTCTGGAATGAATACGCCAACCATTTTCGCTTGGACCATCGATCTGGGAAATCCGATGAAAAAAGCAAAATCTGTTGCCACTGTTTTTATGGGGTTAGAAGCTGGGATATTCAGCGGAGCGATGATTTCGGCGTTTATACACGCAAATAACCCCGAAAATTTTGGTAGAACCTTTCTTTCCGGGGCCGTTGCAGCAAGTATAGCCTTTATCTACTTGCTTTGGTATGTTCGTCGAAAACCTACATTTTAGATACTTTTCCGCTACCTGAAGACTTTGCATTGATGTGTTCTGGGTTGCCTGAGTAATACACTCTTCCGCTTCCGGAAATATTGGCATCAATACTTTTATTTACAGAAATATAGCAGCTGCCAGATCCTGAAATAGAAGCTCTAACCGAGTCAACTGTAAGGTCTTCTCCTTTTATTTTACCTGATCCACTGATATCTGATTTAAGACTTTTCGCACTTCCCTCTAGGTACAGAGCGCCACTTCCAGAAATCGAAATATCCAATTCATCAACATTTATATCTAATTCCATTTTTCCAGAACCCGAAACGGATAACTCTAATTCATCTCCTGAAATTTGACTTTCACCAATGATTTTCCCAGAACCCGAAACACTAATTTTTTCCAGACTAGCCACGGTGATGTAAACATTGATATCGTTAGAATTCCAAGAACCCCATCCCCAATTATTCCCTTTTCTTCGGATTTTAAGCTTTCCTCCCTCTACTTTCGTTTCAATTTCATCAAGGTCATCCTGATCACCTTCTAAAACTAACGATTGGCTATTTCCAATTTTCAGATATAGATTACCAGCAATTCCAAATGAAATTTCATCGAATTTATCCACCGATCGGGTGTCTTTTTGGAATCCAAAACTTAGCGTTGCTGTTGCAACCATAAGAATCATCAGTAATGCTTTAATTTTCATATTATTGTATTTTAATTTTCAAGTTGATTATGCGCTCGTTTTATCTATAGACATTTATCAAGGGCAATAGGTTGCATTTTTGGTCAATTATTTATGATTACATCCTACCAAACTATCAAGCGAGAAGGAAAAGGTGAATTTAAAGATCGTGGAAGTAAATTCATCGGATTGGCATTTCCTGTATCTACTCGGAAAGAAGCCGATGAAATAGTGCATCAAGTAAAGAAGGAATATTATGACGCCCGGCATCATTGTGCGGGTTTGGTTGTGGGTAAAGCAAGTGAGGAGTATTTTGCTTCGGATGATGGAGAGCCCTCTCATTCGGCTGGGGATCCTATTCTAGGGCAAATTAAAAGCAGGGAATTAACGAATGTTGTTGTAGTAGTGGTTCGTTATTTTGGAGGAACGAAATTAGGTGTTCCGGGATTAATCAATGCGTACCGCTCTGCAGCGGATATTGCCCTAACTGATGCGGGAGTTTTGCAAGTCGAAATTACGTTTAGTTTTAAAATCTCATTTCCCTACACCTCCACACCATTTGTTGAAAAATTTATTCATACATATACGTTGAAATATATCCAACAGGATTTTACAGAAATTTGTAATGCGAGCTTTGAAGGGAAAATTGACCAAAAGGAGGCGATTTTTCAAGATTTGGATACCATGGAACAAAGGCAACAAATTATTAACTTTACAGAAATTCAAGACTGATGTTTTTTAATCAACACCCATTAGCAGAACGCATTCGACCTACTTCTCTCGACGACTTAATAGGGCAGGAGCATTTGGTAGGTGAAAATGGGATATTAAGAAGGTCTATTATTCAAGGGGTGATTCCATCGATGATTCTTTGGGGACCTCCGGGTGTTGGTAAAACCACCATTGCTAATATCATTGCCAATACGGCTAAACGACCTTTTTATACACTAAGCGCAGTAAGTGCAGGAGTAAAAGAAGTACGGGAGATCATTGAAAAATCAAAACGGCAGCAACAGGCCATACTTTTTATTGATGAAATCCATCGTTTTAATAAGTCACAGCAAGACGCATTGCTAGGTGCTGTTGAAAAGGGACTGGTAACATTAATTGGTGCTACCACTGAAAACCCTTCCTTTGAAGTGAATTCTGCGCTTATTTCGAGGTGTCAGGTTTACCATTTGAAATCATTGAGCGAAGAGCATCTCGCCAATTTGATAAGTAGGGCCTTTCGGTTAGATGAAAATTTAAAGAAAAGGACATTTGAGCTTAAAGAAACAGGTGCTATGTTTAATATTTCTGGCGGTGATGCCCGAAAACTGCTCAATTTAGTGGATCTTATAGCGAATCAAAGTGCTGAAACTCATATAGAATTTACCGATGAGTTGGCGATGAATGCAGCTCAAAAGAAAGTGGCACTCTACGATAAGAATGGTGAACAACACTACGATATCATTTCAGCATTTATTAAATCCATGCGCGGCAGCGACCCAAACGCATCAGTGTATTACTTGGCGCGAATGATTGAAGGGGGTGAGGATGTTAAATTTATTGCACGCCGCATGTTAATTCTTGCTTCGGAAGATATTGGAAATGCGAATCCAACTGCTTTGGTTTTAGCAAATAATTGTTTCCAGGCGGTAAATGTGATAGGCTACCCTGAAGCCGAAATCATTCTTTCGCAGTGTGCGGTTTATTTGGCTTGTTCACCTAAAAGCAACGCTACCTATTTGGCGATTAAGAAGGCGAGGCGTACCGTTCAGGAAACAGGCGATTTACCAGTTCCCATGAGCATCCGAAATGCACCAACTAAATTGATGAAAGACGAGGGATACGGGGACGATTATCAATATGCACATGATTTTCCGGGCAATTTTGCGGAGATGGAATTTATGCCCGATAAGATGAAAGGAGTAGGATTTTATCAACCGGGGAATAACGCGAGAGAAGAAGAAGCAAGGAAGCGCTTAAGGGCTATGTGGAAAGAAAAATACGGTTATTGAATTGCTGACAGTAAAATTGGAGAAGTCGCTAATTTTGTCATTTGGGCTCTGGAGTCTTTTTATTGCTCTAAAAGTTAATGCCTAGGTTTATGAATGTGGTTGAAATCTTTTAAAGGATGTGTTATGAGTAGGGGCAGTGGTCCGGTTGCACCCTATCAAACAGTAGCTGTTTGAGATGACTATCCTACTACCTATATAAAATCCGGGTTTGTGCCTTTTGTAATTCCCGTTTTAAGATTAATATGGCCAAAGAATGAGCGATTTGCTCAGGTTTTTCACTGGAGAGAATGGCTTTTACCTTATTCTCATTTAAATCGAGCCGATAGAATAAATGCAGAAGGCGCTCCATGTCCTTGTCGAGCAAGGGTTGTAGCGCCTTCACCATTTGTCTGATGATCTCTTCAATCTCGATTTGCTCACCCAAAATTTCAATCTCTAAATCTTTGTTGAGCAATTGCAACGTAATTGGTAACTCGATATCGCTAATTACCAGATCATCCATTTATTTATCTGATTTTTCTTCTTCTTTTTCCTCAGTCCCAGCATTTGCCAACGTTTCTGGACTTTCCTTTACTAGAATATTGTACCAAGAAACTAATCGTTTAATATCACTTACATATACCTTATCTTTATCGAAATCAGGCAGAATATGTTTCATGAAACTTTTCAATTCCTCGTTAGATGAAGTTGAATCAAGACCTGGGTCTGTTTCAAACTCTTCGTATATTTTTTTAAATACCATCGCCAATGGAACAGCCCCTTCTTGAGTGGTCGTGTAAATGGAGATGTCTTCTAAAACAGAAACCCGGTGTGATGTATTTGCGACGATTTTGGATTTTTTGTCGTCCAAGCTTTCGAGTATTACTCCTGTTCTTGTAGGTTTCACAATTTTAAATAGTCCACCTTTTCCTGAAATTGAGGCTATTTCACTTAAATTCATATCCTTTATTTTTTTGCAAAGTTAAATTAATCCTTTTGCCAATTACAAACATTTTTCTTCTATAAAATCAATTACTTCTTCTTTCCCTTTACCACTTGAAGCTGACGTAATAAAAATAGGAGGTAACACTTCCCACTTTTGTTTTAATACTGTTTTAAACAACCGCACGTTTTTCATGACCTGCATATTGCTTAATTTATCTGCTTTAGTAAAAAGGATTCCAAGTGGAATATTATTTTCACCTAGCCAATGAATCATTTCAAGGTCTGATTTTTGAGGTTCATGTCGAGAATCGACCAAAACAAAAACGATGGCTAAATTTTCTCTAACATTTAGGTATTCGTGTACCATTTTCTCCCATTTAGCGACCTCAGTTTTACTGACTTGCGCCCAGCCGTATCCTGGAAGATCCACTAAAAACCATTTTCCGTTATTAATATCGAAGTGGTTAATTAGCCGTGTTTTCCCTGGCTTGCCACTAATTTTAGCTAGGGCTTTTCGGCCAGTTATGCTGTTTATTAGAGAAGACTTCCCCACATTAGACCTGCCTATAAAGGCGATTTCCGGTCGGTCTGTAGGCGGACATTCCTTGATGTGACTACTGCTTTTAAAGAATTCTGATGATGTTATTTTTCCCATTTCTTGCCTCCACTGCCAAAGTAAATGTCAAAATTGACACAAAATTTCATTTTTTTTTATAATTTTAGCGTAATATTTTAATGATAATATACAATTTATTTATAAATTTAAGTTGTATAATTGATTTCCCTTTCCCTATTTCGACTGTATTTATTTATGGTTTGTCGTAGGAATTTTTTAAATTGAAGAGCTAAAAGCTATTTTTTTGTTATGTATTCTTTGAGGAAAGCAATATTTGGAATATCCCTAATCGCAACATTTATCTGTGGCGGTGCCCTAAATTCCTACGGTCAAACCCAGGAAGATAAAGACTTGGCAAAACAGTTAATTGAGATTGCTGAGGAAATAATGAGGTCCACCAAGGCAGAGGACCAAGCAAGGGAAAACTACGTTCAAGCAGCGACATTGGATCCTTCCAATATCCAAGCTAATTATTTTGCAGGTCAATATCATTTGATCACTGTAAATAAAGAACAGGCGGCAAAATATTTTGAACAGGTAAAGAAACTAGATCCTAATTATCGCTTCGATATCGATTTTAAAATCGGGCAGAGCTACCAATATGGAATGAACTTCGAAAAGGCTTTAACTAGTTATGAGTCATATAGAGAACGAAGAGTTCGGGATGATGGCTATCGAGGTCAGGATATGGTATCTTTAAAGGAGGTGGATAAAAAAATCACAGAATGTAAAAATGCCATTGATTTCCGCGCCAACCCAGCGGATGTTAAAATTGTTAATTTGGGTAATACCATCAATACCGAGTTTGAAGATTTTGCTCCTGTAATTAATGAGAATGAAGACTTCCTGATTTTCACATCGAAAAGAATGGACAATAACTCCAACCAAGATGTGGATGTTGATAATAAACCGTTTGAGGAAATCTATTTTACTCGAAAAAATAAAAATAACTCTTGGGGCTATGCTTCGAATTTAGGAAAGTCTATCAATACTAAATTTCACGATAGTAATTTAGCTTTGTCCCCTGATGGAAATACATTGTTCCTTTACAAAACGGACAACAACGGAGATATATTCGTTTCAACAAGAGTTCAAGATACTGTTTGGACCGAACCAAAACCGTTAAGTAAAAATATTAATAGCGACAGTTTTAACGAAAGTTCCGTTTCTATTTCCCCCGATGGGAACCTCTTGTTTTTCTCCAGTAATCGGGTGGGTGGTCTCGGACAAATAGATATCTATTTTAGTACGAAAAACGAGGCTGGTGAATGGCAACGGGCACGAAACGTTGGTGAAGTGATCAATACCGAATTTAATGAAGACGGCCCTTTTATTGGGAATGATGGAAAAACACTCTACTTCTCAAGTGAAGGACATAAAGGTATGGGTGGTTATGACATTTATAAGTCGGTGTACGATAGTGCGAATCAAGTTTGGGGAGCGCCTGAAAATTTAGGTTACCCAATTAATACCCCCGATGATGATATTTATTTCGTCGCTACCAAAGACGGAAAAAGAGGATACTACGCTTCTGTTCGTGAGGATGGATATGGTTTTACCGATATCTATATGGTAACACTACCTCAAAAGAAAGACAAAGAACCGGAGCCAATCGTAGAAAAAACGCCTCCTCCAGTTAAAACGGATAGTGTTCCTCCGGTTTCACCACAACCAGTTACGGTTACAGTAAGTGTTACCGATGCCACTACAGGTGCTGCTATTGATGCAAAGGTTAGTTTGAAAAGTTCTTCAGGAGGTGCTACCCCGGGAATGACCAAACCTGCGAACGGGCAATTTGTATTTACTTTAAATAATGAATCAGCATCAGGTTATCAGCTTAGTGTGGAAGCTAGTGGGTATGTTTTCGAGACTAGAGATATTAACGTTCCGGCCATGTCGGGAACCGCTCAAAATATTACCAGAAGCATTGCAATGAAAAAACCTGTGGTAAATACCACCAAGGTTTTAAGAAATATTTATTTTGAATTTGGAAAAGCTACCTTAACGCAAGCTTCTTATGAAGAGTTAAATAAGCTGTATAATATGATGAGTTCAAATCCGAATATGACCATCGAATTGAGAGGACATACCGATAATATAGGTGGTAAGTCATACAATAAGCAATTGAGCCAAAGCAGAGCAAATGCAGTTAAAAACTTCTTGCTTAAAAAGGGTATTGATGCGCGACGGGTTGAATCTAATGGTTACGGTGAAGAAATGCCTCTTGCCTCAAACGATGATGAAAAGGAAGGAAGAGAGTATAATCGCCGCGTTGAATTCAAAATATTGAAGTAATTATCCGTTAATAGAGTTTAATTATTTCTATCTTGTGAGATTAATCTCAATTTATCATGGAATTTATTGTATTGTTAATTGTTGGCGTACTTGGTTTGCAGCTGTATCTGTTTTTCTTTTCAAAAAAGAAGAAGAAAGTAGGGAAAGTTAGAGATGCCATCCTTGATAAATATAAAGTTCACACCAAAGGGGATTTATTCAAATTAATTAATAGCCAGGCAATTCCTGAAGAGGATCGTTTGGCACTCGAAGAGTTTTATCAAAAAGGCATCTAATTTATGAAGCAGCTGACTCTTGCTGAATCAATATTATTTCATTTTTCCTTACTGTTTTTGGCCCTTTCTATTAGTCCAAATTATACAGAAACTTCTATTTTACGCTCCCTGATTTCAATGCCAATACCATTTGCTTTGGTGTTTTGGGTATTTGAGCGAGGAAGAGTACTCAAATTAATCGTATCCGCTCTTTCCATATTGTACCTATATTTCACTTTGGGAGTTGAATGGCCAGTATTGTTTTTTATAAGTGCGATCACAATTCCAATTTTATTCTACGTTCACGAAAAATGGCGTGATTTTTATTGGATTTTAAGTGGAGGATTTTTCTTTTATCTAGTTTACCTAAATATTAACACCTACGATTTTGGGCATTTATTTTATGGATTTCAATATTTGACAGTGTTATTTGCGTTTTTCCATTTTGCAGCAATGAAGAAAAATACACCTGCATTATTGTTAGCTAATGTGCCGGTAGTGATCTATTATATCATGACGGGCCATTTAGATTTCGGATTGTATTTGGTGGTGCTCACTATGGTGCAAATAGCTGCCTTTTATTCTAAATATTACGAAAACACCTTGGTGCCTATTCTGTTTTCAGTGACATATATATCATTTTTCGTTTCGTATTTGCTGTTTGGAACTCACTTAATACAAGCCTTACAAGGTGGCTTTTGAGAACAAAACAAGTATCTTTGTTTATGGATGCATTTATAGTAGATATTGTTCGAACTCCGGTTGGTAAATTTGGTGGTGCATTGTCGGGTGTCCGACCTGATGATTTAGCGGCTATTGCCATTCACGGATTATTAGAACGAAATAAAAATTTGCCCCTTGATCTTATTGAAGATGTGATATTAGGTGCTGCAAACCAATCTGGTGAAGACAATAGAAATGTGGCACGTATGGCAGCGCTATTGGCGGGGTTGCCGGTTTCTGTGGGTGGATTAACAGTAAATAGGTTATGTGCTAGCGGTCTTCAAGCGATAATGGATGGAGCTCGCGCCATAAAATTGAACGAGGGGGATGCTGTAATTGCTGGCGGAACGGAAAGTATGTCAAGAGCACCGTACGTATTATCAAAATCGGACGCTGCCTTTGGGAGAGGACAAGAAATATTTGATACCACCATCGGTTGGCGGTTTATTAATCCCGCTCTATCTGCCTTGTATCATCCATTCTCGATGGGCGAAACGGCTGAAAACGTAGCTGATAAATACCGAATTTCACGTGAAGAGCAAGATGAATTCGCACATTCTTCTCAATTGAAATACGACCAAGCACACAAAGAAGGAAAATTTAAGGAGGAGTTGATTCCGGTTTCCTTACCTCAACGAAAAGGAGATCCGATCATATTTTCTACTGATGAACACCCGAGATTAAGTTCTGTGGAGGTGTTATCAAAACTGTCCCCTGCATTTAAAAAAGGGGGAACTGTAACTGCAGGTAATGCTTCAGGTATAAACGATGGGGCAGCGGCCTCTTTGATTGTGAATGAGGCAACACTAATGAAATATAATTTAAAACCCATGGCAAGGGTAGTATCGCATGCCATCGCAGGGGTA
>JAHEMU010000336.1:3047-3499 GCA_024643485.1 Cytophagales bacterium | reverse complement strand
AAATTATTACCAACATTAACGCACATACTAAATCCGTATTCCGTTCCGTTTTTTTAAAGGATGAAAGTTGGATTATTTCCTGTGGGAAGGACGCATTAATTAAAACCTGGAAAAACCAACTACCATATCCATTAGGTGGAAGTATTGAAGCCCATTTATACGGTATAAATTATCTAGAAGTAAGTCCCGACAATGTACACTTTCTCACCTGTAGCATGGACAAGACTATAAAAATTTGGAATACGCTTGAAGGTAAATTATTAAAGGTAATTGATTATGACAGATACGGTGGACATAAATCTTCAATCAACAAGGTAAATTGGATAAGTAATACTGAATTTGTGAGTATTGGCGACGATAGAATGTTATTTTCGTGGAAAATTGACTATAATTAAGATTGAAATAGAAGCAAAACGCACCACAATCTGTTAAATTTTTGCACTTTTGTACAC
>JAHEMU010000336.1:0-3014 GCA_024643485.1 Cytophagales bacterium | reverse complement strand
AATGCATAAAAAATGAAAATTACTCCATTAGAAATCAGACAAAAAACGTTTGAAAAAGGATTTAGGGGGTACGAAAAAGAAGAAGTTACCGCCTTTTTGCAGTCCTTATCTCAAGAATGGGAACGTTTACAAGATGAAGTAAAAGAAGCAAAGAAAAAGGTTGAAGAGCTTCAAAAAGAAGTAGAAAAGCTTCGAGAGGTAGAAAACTCCTTATATAAGACATTAAAAACAGCCGAAGATACAGGTGCCACCATGATAGATCAGTCTAAAAAAATGGCTGAAATACACATGAAAGAGACCGAGATTAAGGCTGAAGGCATTCTCAATGATGCTAAAAATAAGGCTCACGACACCATAGAAGAAGCCGAAATGATTGCGAAACAAACCATTGAAGAAATGGAAGACCAATTTAAATCGCTCATTCACGGATATAAAACCTTAGAAAACTTTAAAGAAGATTTAATTTCAGACATTAAAGGACTTGCTTCTGACGCACTTGAACGAGTAGAACGGCAGCGCGCTCAAAGTAAGAAAATCGATATCGAAGAGTATTTTTTACAAAGTAGAAGAGAAACAAAGAAAACCATTAACGATCGGGTGAGCACCAATGTATCGAAAAAAAATAAAGGTTCTGAAAATAAAGTTGAACCTATTGATGAAGTAAAACCATCTACTCCGATACAAGAAAAATCTGCTGATAATAACATTTCATTTTTTGACGAAATAGACTAAAATGGCGTGGATTTATTTAAATGAGATGACTTTTAAAGTTGCTGTTGGAGTAACCGAAGAGGAAAGAACGAAGCAAAATAAAGTGGTTATCGACCTTGGGGTAAAAGTCAAAATATCAAAAGCCGGCCAAACCGACTCCGTAGAAGATACAGTGGATTACGAACAACTTTATTTAACCGTAAAAGATTGTTTATCTACCCCTTGTTCTTTATTAGAAACTTTGGTGAATCGTATCGATCAAGCCATAAAACAACAATTTAAAACAGTAAAAGGCATTCATCTTAAAGTAAGTAAAATGAATCCACCCATCTCGGGTCCATGTAAATCCTCAACTATACATTTTAAAAGAAAATATTAATGAAAACTCTCTTTACTCTTGTTTTTATAACCATAAGCACATTAGGATTTAGCCAGAAAGAATTGAAATCCTTCCAAATATTCAATCAGGAAGGAAAAAAAGTTTCCTATGAGAAAATGATTGAGCAATTAGCAAAAAACCAAGTTATCCTATTTGGTGAATTGCACAATAACAGCATGGCTCATTGGTTTGAATTACAAGTGACAAAAAGCATCTTCGCAATCGATCCTAAGTTAACTTTAGGTGCTGAAATGTTTGAAGCTGACGCTCAATTGATACTATCTGAATATTTAAACGGAAAAATTAAATCTGAACATTTGGAATCGGAGGGTAAAGTATGGAAGAATTACAAAACCGATTATGCTCCATTAGTTAATTTTGCTAAGGACAATCAATTGGCGTTCATCGCAACGAATATTCCAAGAAGGTATGCGAATCTTGTTTTCCGTGAAGGATTAGAAGGATTAACTACTTTGGATGCTCAAAGCAAAAACTACATCGCTCCACAGCCTATCAAAGTCGATTTGGAGCTTCCAGGTTACAAAAGTATGATGGAATCAATGGGAGGGCATATGGCCGGCGCATCCGTAGAAAACCTCGCTAAATCTCAGGCGTCTAAAGACGCAACGATGGCGTGGTTTATTAACAAGAATTTAAATAATCATTTCATCCATTATAATGGAAGTTATCACTCTAATAACTTTGATGGAATTTTTTGGCATCTCAAAAACTACAATAGTTCAATTACCATTGGTTCAATTAATGTCGTAGAGCAAGAAAATGTGAATGATTTAGAAGAGCAATATTTAAAATCTGCAAGTTTTATCATTGTGGTACCTTCGGATATGACCAAAACCTACTAGTTTTTTATCTATTTTTTTAGACGAAGACTATTCATTACTACAGACACAGAACTCATTGCCATAGCAGCTCCCGCAATCATGGGATTTAGCAAAAAACCGTTGAATGGATATAAAATTCCAGCTGCTAATGGAATACCTATGATGTTGTAAATAAAAGCCCAAAACAGGTTTTGTTTGATGATACGGAGTGTCCTTTCAGACAATCGTATGGCGAGAGGCAACTTGGTTAAATCGGATGATATAATAGTCATTTGAGCGACATCCATTGCAATATCGGAGCCTTTGCCCATAGCTATACTAACATCCGCTTGCGCCAATGCTGTAGAATCATTTATTCCGTCACCCACCATGGCTACTGTTTTCCCCTTATTTTGAAGCTCTTTTATATAATCCGCCTTCTCATTGGGCAATACCTCTGCTTTAATATTTTCAATAGAAACCTCTTTGGCTACTTTATTAGCAACGTCCAGACGGTCGCCAGTGAGTAAATGCACATCGATACCCATCTGTTTTAATTCTGCAATAGCCTCCCCTGAACTTTCCTTGATCTCGTCTTCAATAGAAAAAGTAGCAATCAAGTTGGTAGAATTAAAAATAAAAACCGTCGAGTCTCTTAAATCTTCGGGAATATCAATTTCATTATTTATCGCAAAACGAAGATTTCCAGCAAATATCCAATCTTCCCCAAATCTCATTTTCACTCCCTCCCCGGGCAGGTTGGTGAAAAAGAACCCTTTGATTAAAGAATGATCCTCATTTTTCAGATAATTGATAATTGCCAATGCAATAGGATGCTCAGATTTAGATTCAAGGGTTAGCACTTTACTGATAAACTGCTCTTTTGGTTGAAGCCAAGTGGCTCGGGTAACCGATGGTTTTCCGATGGTAATAGTCCCGGTTTTGTCCAATACCACATCAGTAATTTTGTGTGCCAATTCCAGCGCCTCCGCATTTTTAGTAAGAATGCCCAAACTTGCTCCCTTCCCAATTCCGGCCATCATGGCAGTTGGAGTCGCCAACCCCAACGCGCAAGGACACGCAATAACTAGAACGGTTACCAT
>JAHEMU010000335.1 GCA_024643485.1 Cytophagales bacterium | reverse complement strand
GAGATAAAAATACTCCTATTCCAAAAGCCCCCCGCAGCGATCAATCAATGAGGGTTTCCAGTTTTAGTGGAAATATGAAAGCTAAGAAACCAGGCGAAGGCGGCGGATCCCTGGCTCGAAATAACTGGAATAATAAAGCTACTCCAACTACCGTAAAAATAAGAAGTAGTAATGCTGAAAAATCTTCTCAATATGCTGGAAATCTAAAAGGCGGAAAAGCTTCCAAAGGTGGAGGAACGGTAAACAGAAACAACTGGAACAACGAAGCAGTATCAACTACTGTCAAATTGAGAAGTAAAAACGCTGAAATGTCATCCGCTTACTCAGGTGGATTAAAAGCAAAAAAACCAGTTCACGGTGGAGGCAGTATGAACAGAAATAATTGGAATAATGAAGCTACCTCGACAACCGTAAAACTTCGAAGCAGTGATGCAGAAAAGGCTTCTGCATTTAGTGGAAATTTACGAGCATCAAAACCTTTAAAAGGTGGAGGTAGTTTACACAGGGAACAATGGAACAACGAGGCAACTCCACTTAAAAAAATAAAGCAATCGCCTCAGATATATTATGCAACTAAGTTTAAAGGAGATAGAAAAAGCAAGGATTTAATTCCGGAAAAAGACACCTCCTATGAAAATTATAAAGGCAATATTAAACTTTTTAATATGAATTCGGGTTTCAATGATGACTACATCAATTACAGCGGCAGCGTAAAAGTGGTTAGAAAGAAGGGACAAGGATACCACCCTGATTTTTATTTTCATCGTGAAGAAATAAATTCTTTGCAGGAAAAAGATAAAAAATTCAGTGTGAAGGTAATGATTGGAAAGTTCTTCCGATCGAACCAACCTAGTAACCTGAGAAAGAAAAGTGATAAATTAGAATTTGATAAAAAGGAACAAGGATTGTGGTATGAATAGTGTATTTGAAAATTGGAAAGAGATTGTTTCTGAGGAAGATATTGAGGAAATAGTAAATGTTTCGAAAGATCGACCAGTCATCATTTTTAAATATTCCTTGCGTTGTGGCGTAAGCTTTAGTGCAATGGATGCTTTGGGTGATTATTGGAAAGAAGATGAGATGGAACATGCCACTTTGTATAAAGTGGATGTGGTAAGAAATAGAAGTTTAAGTCAGCAAGTGGCACAAGAATTTAAAGTAATTCACCAATCACCCCAGGTATTGGTAATCAGAGATGGAATAGCAATTTACAATGCATCGCATTTCAGAATTACATTTGATTCATTGAAAAGTCAGGTAGCCTGACAATTAAAAAATGGTTAAAATGAAACATTAAAATCAGATGAAAAAAAGTATCAATATATTGCTTGTCATTCTGTTTTCCTTCATTTCATTTTCCTCTTTTAGCCAGAGGAGTGACCGATATTCCTATAAAGACGAATTTTTATGGGGTGTAAATAAAAACACGACAGGCGGATTAATTGGTGGTTTTGTTTTTCGAAAATCAAGAAAAATATCCGACAAGATGTTTGAGAGCATCGGGGTAGAATTGATGAACGTAAAACACAGCAAAGAAACTCGATGGAACAGTGTTACAGGTACTTTTTTCATTTATGGAAAGTTGAATTATCTGTATTCCATTCGCCCCCAATATGGAAGAGAAATTATCCTTTTTGATAAATCACCCGATCAAGGGGTTGAAATAAAATTAAATTTGGCTGCAGGCCCTTCCTTCGGATTGTTATCCCCCTATTATGTGGAAATAGGTGAATTTGGAACCAATAGCTATAAAGTTCCTTTTGATAAAACGATCCAATACGGCGAAATTTTAGGACCTGGAAATCTATTTCAAGGTCTCGGAGAGTCGTCGATAAAAATGGGTGCCAATGCTAAAGTTGGTCTGAGTTTCGAGATGGGGACAATCAAATCGCAAGTTACTGGATTTGAAATTGGTGCTTTGTTCGATGCCTATTTAGGAGATATCAACTTGATGGTTAACACCCAAAAATCTTCTTTTTTCCCAACTGCCTATATAAGCTTGTTCTACGGAATGAGAAAGTAGCAGAATCTTTACTATTTTTGCACAAATAATAAAAAATGATTGAACTTCCCGTTGTTGATAAAAACAAACCACGGAATAGGAAGCCTGATTGGTTAAGGGTTAAACTTCCTGTGGGTCAGAATTACGCCAACGTTCGCAAATTGGTGGATACTCATAAACTTCATACCATCTGCGAAAGTGGAAATTGTCCAAATATGGGCGAATGTTGGGGTGAAGGCACCGCTACATTTATGATTTTGGGAAATGTTTGTACTCGAAGTTGTACTTTTTGTGCCGTTGCAACTGGTCGGCCTCCTGAATATGACGAAGCCGAACCGGGCCGAGTAGCGGAAGCGATTAAATTAATGAAAGTAAAACATGCGGTACTCACTTCGGTAAACCGCGATGAATTAAAGGATAGAGGAGCCGAAATTTGGTATCAAACGGTAGTTCAAACCAAACTTCTCAATCCTGATACCACCATTGAAACTCTGATTCCCGATGTTAAAGCAAATTGGGATGCATTAATGCGCATGATTGAAGGTAAGCAAGAAGTGGTTTCTCATAATATGGAAACGGTGGAAGCATTGTACCGCAGAGTTAGGCCACAAGCAAAATATGCCAGAAGTTTAGAGCAGATTAAACGCACTAAAGCCGCTGGTATGAGAACCAAATCTGGAATTATGCTCGGTGTAGGAGAAACAAAGGAACAAGTATTTGAAGCGATGGAACACCTGGTTGAAAACGGATTGGACATTTTGACTTTAGGACAGTACCTGCAACCAACTAAAATGCACTTGGAAGTCGCCGAATTTATTCATCCCGATATGTTTGCGTTATACAAAGAGGAAGGATTAAAAAGAGGATTAAAATACGTTGAATCAGGTCCTTTAGTTCGTTCTAGCTATCACGCTGAGCGCCATGTAAACGTACCGATATAATTTTTTGCAGTACTTTTGCATTGCGATGTGCATTATTTTTAATTAACTTGAAACCCTTGGTGAATTTGGCACAATTTTAGCCCTGAATCACTTGACGATGAAAAATGTAGCAACTTTTATTTTAATATCAATTTTCAGCTTAGGTAGTGCCTTTGCTCAACAGGATATTATTGCTCAAGTAAAAGATGCCATTCGCACCGGAAGTTCGAAGGAAATGGTGAAGTTGTTGAGCAGCTCAGTAGATATGACCATCGACGGTAAATTAAAGACCTATAGCAGTTCACAAGCTGAATTTATCCTTAGAGACTTCTTCAAAAAAAACCCGCCGACAAGTTTTACCCTTGTGCATCAAGGGGCCTCGAAATCGGGCTCTCCTTACGCCATAGGTGAATACCTCTCAAATGAACAAAAATTTAGAGTTTGGATAAGTGTAAAGAAACAAAAAGAACTGTTTGTCGTTAATCAAATCAGTTTTATTAAAGAATAATTTCCCTTGAAACCAGCTTATATAAATGCTAAAAACCTAGACCAGTTTATTGACTTGGCACTAGAAGAAGATTTG
>JAHEMU010000035.1 GCA_024643485.1 Cytophagales bacterium | reverse complement strand
CCACATGTAATGAGTACTAATGCAAAATTGGCAAGTGTGGCGTATCGAATTCTGCTTTGAAGAAAGTTATATAAGCCGGTCATGACCAAGCCTGCACAACCAGAAAGGATGATGGCGGTAGGTAAATCAGCTTTTTCATCGAAATTTTGAAGAAATAGAGTGGCAGCACTTACGTCGAGAGTTGCCAACATAATTCCCATGAAAAAGCCCATCCCCAGCATAGAGAATACACGAGACGCTTGCTCGGATTCGATATCGAGCAGTTTGTATATAAATTTTTTCATACAGGGGCCACTAGTATTTTAACACTAATATAAAAAAATATTTGATTCTAAGGGCGATTTTACTGAATTGAATTTTGATATATTAAATGAGAATATTGGAAAAGTACAATTAAATGAGTAAAAAAAGTTATAATCGAGGAAGTGTGAAATGTTTTTGAAGGTAGTTAAATGGATTATCGTGTTAAAATATTCCGTTCATTGAATTTCTTATTACGCTTAAAATTTTCTTTCTTTAAGTTTGAAAAAACTAGAAATAATGATTCGCAAACTAATTATAATAAATCTTTCACTACTCTTTCCTCTAATTTTATCTGCTCAAATGGCGCAGGTGAGTAAAAAGTATCATTTAGAAGAATTAGAAGAGAGTATCAATACAAAATACGACGAAGCGGCACCGGTGATTTCGCCCGACGGAAAGGTATTGTATTTTTTTGTTGCCAAACACCCGGATAACACATTCGGTGACGATAGCCAGGATATTTGGTATTCAGAAATGGACGCGAATGGAAATTGGAGTCCTGCGGTTCATCTAGATTCTCCTTTAAACAAAAACCATGGAAATCAGGTTTTTTCGGTACTAAACAATGGTAATACGCTGTTCGTGAGGGGTACAGGAAAGCGCGATGAAGTAGGGTTTAGTCTGACCCATCGCTCGGGTAGGGGATGGTCTTCTCTGGAAGAATTAAAAGTGGAAGGTTTTGAGGAAATGAACAAAAATAGATTCAGCGGCGCCACACTTTCCAGTGATATGCAGCACATGATTTTGTATTTCTCTGAAAATCCGAGGTTGTTGTGGAGTGATTTATATTATTCAAAAAGGCTGTCTGGGAACAAATTCAGTAAACCAGTGAAATTGCCGAAAAATCTCAATACGGGTTACGATGAATTTGGTCCATTTTTATCTCCTGATGATAAGGTCTTGTACTTCGCAAGTGCCAGAAAAGATTTAAGCATAGGAGGGGCAGATTTATACGCTTCGTATCGTTTAGATGATACTTATATGAAATGGTCGGATCCTGTAAACCTAGGAGCTCCTATTAGCACCCCCGCTTTTGACGGGTACATCTCGGTGGATATGGAAGGAAATATTTACGTTTCTATGGCTGGAAAAAGAATTGACGGGGGAAACCTGAATTTATACCGAGTGGTTCCGCGTGAAATTAAAATGTCTCTAGAAGGTGTGGTAAAGGAAGAACAAACCGGGAAGTTTATTAGCGCACCAGTGGTCATTACGTATGAAGGTAAAGCCGATACCACCCTAACTAGTTACCAACGTGATGGATCGTTCCGTAGAACACTGGTTTCTGAAGGAAAATATACGGTCAAAACAAATGTGCCAGGGTTCTATCCGGTGGAGAAATCATTTTTATTAAAGGATGTGTTTGAAGATACTTTGGTGCACGTAGACTTACTATTAAATCCCGTGGCCAAAGATTATATCGTAAAAGGAAAGGTTTACGATAGCAAAACGAAGGAATTAATTAATGGTGCGGAAGTGAGAATGGGTGTGAATATTGATGAACTTACTCAAACGACTACAGCGGATAAAGGAGTGTTTTCATTTAATTTGAATGGGGGAGGGGATTATCATATCTCAGCAAATCACTCCGGTTACATGGAAGGTACGTCTGCTGTAAATGTAAATTCTGAAGGAGGAACCTTTCCTGCTGAAGTTTATTTAGACCCGATTGAAGTGGGAACTACCGTGGTTTTGAAAAACATCTATTTCGATTTTGATAAAACAACGTTAAAATCAGAATCATTTGTGGAACTAGACAAGGTGGTGAACTTCCTTACGGATAATGGAACACTGGAGATTGAAATAAGTGGACATACCGATAGCAAGGGTACTGATAGTTATAATAAAGATTTGTCACAAGGCAGAGCGGAATCGGTGGTTCAATATTTAATCGAACATGGTATTCAAGAATATCGACTTAAGGCCAAAGGTTACGGTGAAGAAAAGCCGATCGCAACCAACGACACCGACGAAGGTCGTGCAGAAAACAGAAGGGTTGAATTTACGGTCTTAGCTAAATAAAAAGATGAAAATAGTAAATGGTATTTTAGGAATTCTATTCCTCCTTTTTGCCGGTTGGCAATTTAATGATCCAGACCCAATTGTATGGATGACAATCTATGGATTTACCGCTTTTATTTGCATCGTTTCGATCTGGAAGCCTCTAAACAATAAAGTTATTTTTGCCGGTATGATGATTTTGTTCATTTATGCATTGGTTTTATTGCCAGGAGTTATCGATTGGTGGAATTCAGGAGAACAAGACACTATTTTAGAGGGAATGGACCGAACTAAGCCGTACCTCGAAGAAACGAGAGAATTCTTTGGTCTTATGATTGCGATCGTAGGAATAAAGGTCAATTGGTTATACAATTGGAGGGTTAGAAGTAAAAGCTAAAGTAGCTCATAAAAAAATCTTTTTAAGAGCTACCTCAACTATTTAGTTTAATACGAAATATCCAATTCCGAAAGTTATTTGGCCCAACCTTTATAGGCATTGATTAGCCCATTTGTACTGCTGTCATGAGAAGTAATCATGTCGCTATTTTTCAGTTCAGGTAAAATAGAATTGGCCAATTGTTTACCCAACTCTACACCCCACTGATCAAAGCTGAAAACATTCCAAATGACACCCTGAACAAATATTTTATGTTCGTACATGGCAATTAAACTCCCTAAAACTTCCGGTGTAATTTTATGAACCAAGATGGAATTGGTTGGACGATTTCCTTCGAATTCTTTGAAAGGGGATAATTGACTAATTTGCTTTGGATCCATTCCAGATTTTACCAATTCTTCCTCCGCTTCTTCACGTGTTTTTCCATTCATCAAGGCTTCTGTTTGCGCGAAGAAATTAGACATCAGTTTTTCGTGATGATCTGAAATGGGATTATGTGATACCGCTGGGGCTATAAAATCACATGGAATAAGTTTAGTGCCCTGATGGATAAGCTGATAGAAGGCGTGTTGACCATTGGTTCCTGGTTCTCCCCAAATAACAGGTCCGGTTTGGTAATTTACCTTATCACCATTTCTATCTACAGATTTACCGTTACTCTCCATGTTTCCTTGTTGAAAGTATGCGGCAAATCGGTGCATGTATTGATCGTATGGAAGAATTGCCTCACTTTCAGCTCCGAAAAAATTGTTATACCAAATTCCAATAAGCGCAAGAATCACAGGTATATTTTTTTCCAATGACTCCGTCCTGAAATGTTCATCCATTTTGTAGGCGCCAATCAAAAGTTCTTCAAATTCATCGTAACCGATCGTACAAGCGATGGATAATCCAATGGCCGACCACAGGGAATAACGACCACCTACCCAATCCCAAAATTCAAACATATTTTTGGTGTCTATCCCGAAGGCAGCAACCGCTTTTGAATTAGTTGAAATAGCTACGAAATGTTTTGCGACATCAGCTTCAGAGGCCCCATTGGCTAAAAACCAATCCCTAGCAGAAAGTGCATTAGTCATGGTTTCCTGAGTCGTGAATGTTTTGGATGCAATCATGAAAAGAGTGGTTTCAGGATCTACTTTTTTCAAGGTCTCTGCGATATGTGTACCGTCTACATTTGAGACAAAATAAGGTGTTATGGTCTTCTGATAGTGTTTTAAGGCCTCGGTAACCATTACAGGGCCTAAATCAGATCCCCCAATTCCAATATTTACGATGGTATTAATGGATTTCCCAGTATAGCCCTTCCAATTTCCAGAAATCAACTCATTTGAAAAGGATTTCATTTTGGATAGTACCGCTTTTACCTCTGGCATTACGTCCTTTCCATCTACATGAATAGGTTGGTTTCCTCGGTTTCTCAAAGCTGTATGAAGAACGGCTCGTTTTTCCGTTTCGTTAATTGCTTTGCCGCCAAACATAGACTCAATTGCCTCAGAAAGGTGACATTCATTTGCTAATTGAATGAGTGTATCAATGGTTATCTGATCAATTCTATTTTTTGAATAATCGACTAATATCTCATTGAACTTTAATGAGAATCGATTAAATCTATCATTATCCTTTTGGAACAATCCTCGTAGTTGATTGTTTTCCATAGAAGAATAGTGGTTCAATAATTTCTTCCAGGCGTCTGTCGATGTTGGATTTATCTTTCTCATGTACGTTTCAGTGTCAATTAAGGCCGAAAATTACATAAATGGTTAGATATATAAGAAATTGAAACGCTATTTTTGCAAAATATTAAAATAGATATGAGAAAGATTCTTTTTTTGGCAATAATTATCCTGATAAGTGGAAATCTGTTAGGCGCGGGGAATTCTGGTGATCCAAAAATTCAACCTGTTCGTACCGATACACCACCAATTATTGATGGAAAATTGGACGATGCCGCTTGGTCTCAATCTATTGAAGTGTCAGAATTTAAGACTTTCCGTCCAGATTACGGTAAGGATTTAGGAAAGAAGACCATCGGTTACATGGCGTATGACGCTGAAAATATCTATTTTGCTTTTAAGTGTTATGACGATCCCAATCTCATTAAAACAAGTATTGCAGCGCGTGATAAAATTGAAGAGGATGATTGGGTATGTGTTAATTTAGATTCATATAATGACAATCAAACCCTCAACGGATTTTATGTTAACCCTAATGGGATTCAGCGAGATACCAGATACACTGGTTTTCGCGATGATCCGGGCGTCGATTTTGTATGGTACAGTGCAGGGAAAATTGACGATGAAGGTTATACAGTAGAAATTCAAATACCTTTTAAAAGTATTCGGTATTCTAAACACGGGGACGTTGTGAAAATGGGGGTAGTATTTGAACGGTATATCAGCCGTTTTTCGTCCAATGCAACCTATCCAGAAATGGACCCTGATTTAGGCGGTAACTTCCTTATTCAAACCATGGAACTTGAGTTTACTGGCATCAAAAACAACATGGTAGTGGAAGTGTTGCCTTCAGTGACTTACAGTTGGGGAGAAACACATGAAGGTGGTGAAACAGTTGTACGTCCCGGTAAATTTGATCCGGGAATTACTGCTAAAGTGGGTATTACTTCTGATTTAGTTTTTGATTTAACGGTGAATCCTGATTTTAGCCAAGTAGAATCAGATGTGAGTCAAATTGATGATAATCAGCGATTCCCAGTATTTTATCCTGAACGTCGCCCGTTTTTTCAAGAGGGAAGTGAGAATTTTAGTTTCGCAGGTTCAGGAAGAAGAGAAGGTGTGGTTTCCATTGTTAACACTAGAAGCATCGTCAACCCTTTAGTGGCTGCAAAAGTCACAGGAAAAATCGGGAAAAGTAATCGTATTTCTGCACTTTATGCAAAAGATGAATTAATTCAGGAAGGTGGATATACAGATCCGTACGCAGAAGTAGGTGTTTTAAGGTATAGGAGGTCGTTTAGTAGCGATAATTACGTGGGAGTTTTCGGGACTACTAGATGGGCTAATAATGCTTATAATAATGTTTACGGCGTCGATGGGCAGTATCGTTTAAACAAACAATCGAAAGTATATGCCAATTTCATGCAGGCCAATGACCTAGATACGGTAGGAATGGAGCCCACTTTTGATAACGTTTGGACCGCAGGATATGATTTTAGTTCCAGAAGACTTTCTTTTAATGCAACGGTTAATAATTACGCCGAAAACTTTCGTTCGGACGTAGGATATATCACTCGAATGGGAGTGACGCGATTTAACCTTTTTGCCCGGCCAAGCGTATATTTTGAACACCCTGTTTTCCAGCGATTAGATAGCTGGATTTCACTTACTCAAATGCTTGACCACCCAACAGATTTATGGGAAAATAGTTATTTCATGAACTTACGACTTAATATGGTGCGAAATTCCAATGTTTCTTTTTCAGCCAATTCAAAAAGAGAAATATTTGAAGCTCAACGTTATAATGTCAATAATTACCGTTTCCAGGCGGAAGGGCAGGTTAATAAGCGACTTAATTTGAATTTTGAGTATTCCTGGGCAAATAAAATTCGATATGTGGAAAACTCATATAGCGGATATGGGAAGGATGTGAGTCTAGAAGTTAAATGGCAAGTAAATGATAATTTCAACACGGAATTAAGAAACACATTCTCTGATTTTTACCGAGATTCTGATCAAGGATTAGACTATGATCGCTTGATAATTCGGTCGAGAAATACCTACCAGGTAAATAAATATTTGTTTATAAGGGCAATTGTAGAATATGATTCCAGATTTCCTAAAATCACTTCTGATTTTCTTGCCTCATTTACTTTGATACCGGGAACTGTGATGCATATCGGGTATGGCTTCCTTAAAAATAGATATGAATGGAATGGTACTGATGCCATCTATGAATCGACCCTCGACCAATACGAAACGTTTAGTAGAGGACTATTCTTTAAAGCGAGCTATTTGTGGAGAAAGAAATAAACCTCACAAAAAGGTTTTACTTTCTGCAGCAGCCGTATCCATCATTTCGTGTGCAAGGGTTTTTCCAAGATACCGGTCAATCACATTATGAGCAACATAAAGAAAAGGGGTAATAGCCATCGCAATTACAAATTTGTATAGGTAATTGACGATTCCTATCGAAATAACGGCTCCTAAACTCAGCTTACCACTGATGTAAAAGGCAATTATTAAGACCACAAAGCTATCGATGAACTGAGAAACTAATGTGCTCCCGGTAGCTCTAAGCCACAATCGCTTACTTCCTGTGATAGCGCGTAGTTTATGGAAAATATACGCATCTAGCAATTGACCTAATATAAAAGCCACCACACTACCCGCGATGATCCACAAACCTTGCAAGAATATTTTATTAAATGCATCGTGAATATTTAAAAAATTCCCTTCACTATCCGTATTGTTAGCATCAAGCCAAAAACTAGCAGGAGTAAGCTTTGTAATAAGAAAAATCATTAAAAAAACATAAAGAATCAGGATTACAGTAAAATAACTTATCTTACGCACTCCTTCTTTCCCAAAATATTCATTGATTATATCCGTGGTAATAAATACTACAGGCCACAAAATGACTCCGGCGGTTAAATTGAAATCCCAAAATTCTCCCATTAATGAAAATTGCATTGGGGAAATCCCCAATGTTCCTTCCAAACTGAATATTTTCCCACCGACGATCTCTGCTACAATGGCATTTGTTATGAAAATTCCACTTAGGATAAAAAATAGACTGGTTTTCTTGTCGAGTGTTTTCATATTAATCTTTTATCGTAAATATTTTACCCTCTTCTGCCGCCATGCTGTTTTTGAAATATTGCTTCGTTTCTTCAACAAAAGGTTCTATCGATTTATATCGGGCAGAGAAGTGTCCAATCAACAGCTGTTTAGCCTTCACTTGTTTAGCGATTAAGCCCGCATCTTTGGTAGTGGAATGAAACGTTTGTCTTGCCCATTTTTCCTTTTCTTCTAAAAAGGTAGTTTCGTGATAAATCAAATCAATCGAATGAAAATATTCTGAAATAGTAGGAAACCACCCTGTGTCAGAGCAAAAAGCGTACGACCTGGCGTGTTTGGGAGGAAGCGTCAAATGTTTATTTGCGAAAATTACTTTTCCGTCAGCATCTGTTATATCTTCTCCCTTTTTTAGTTTTTCGAAATTTTCAATAGGAAAATCCTTGGGTATAAGTGCACCTTTGATTCTTCGAGGCTTTGGTTTTTCAGCAAACAAAAATCCTGTGCAGGGGATACGATGAAGGAGAGGGAAAGCGTGAACAGTCAATTCTTCATTTTCATAAATTAATGTTTTTGACTCAGCAGAAACTTCAACGAAAGTAAGCGGATAGTTAATCGTGCTACCTGAATATTTTAATTGGGTGGTGATGATTTCATCCAGACCTCTAGGTCCATAAATAGTCAGTTCAGAAGTTCTTCCGGAAAGGTGTAACGAGTAAATAATCCCCATTAATCCCAGGTAATGGTCGCCGTGTAAATGGCTGATAAATACTCGATTTAATTTAGCAACTGGAGTTTTGTACTTCAGAAGTTGATATTGTGTTCCTTCGCCACAATCAATCATAAAATGCGACCTCCCAATCGTTAACCATTGGGAGGTGTGATGTCTACCATATGCAGGTAGAGAGGAATTCGATCCTAATATAAGTAGTTTAAAACTCAATCAATGTTCACATTTTAACAAAGCGATTAATCATTATTCGGATAGGTCAGCGACACCTGCTTCTACAGAAGGGAAGATGTTCAATACACTATCTAATTGTGAAATTTTAATCAATTTGCTAGTATGGTCAGATAAGCAAGCTAAAATAAACTTACCACCTTCTTGTTGCATAATTCTGTTTCCAACCAACATGGCTGAAAGCCCTGAACTGTCCGTGTATTTTACTTCCGAAAGATCAAGAATTACATTTGAAATTCCTTCAGCATGAAGTGTTATCAATTCAGACTTCAGCTTTGGTGCAATCGCAGAATCCATTTTCTCTTCATGTAAACGGATAATACTGTAACCTTCTTGTTTATCTATAGTATATTTCATGTGTTCTTTTATTATTTCAGTTCAATTCCGGCATTAGCCTGTAGGTTATTGATGATACGTTTTTCAATAGACAGGGTTTCATCAACGGCTAACTCTTCACCGGTTAATTTTTTATACAATTCAAGATACCTATCTGTAATGGAATTTACAACCTCATCGGTCATCTCCGGTACGGTTTGGCCATCTTTTCCTTGAAAATCATTAGCAATCAACCATTCCCTAACGAATTCTTTGGATAATTGCTTTTGTTTTTCTCCTTTTGATTGTAAATCTTGATAGGAATCTTTGTAGAAATATCTGCTTGAATCTGGGGTATGGATTTCATCAATTAAAGTGATTTCTCCATTAAATAATCCAAACTCATATTTGGTATCCACTAAAATTAACCCCATTTCTGCAGCTCTTTCGGTGCCTCTTTGAAAGAGAGCTCTTGTATAGGCTTCGAGTTGAAGGTAAATATCTTCTTTTACCAAGCCGGTTTTAATGATTTCTTCACGAGATATATCCTCATCATGACCTTCAGAAGCCTTGGTTGTTGGAGTAATAATAGGTGTAGGAAGACGGTCGTTTTCTTTTAATCCCTCCGGTAAAGCAACACCACAAAGCACTCTTAAACCAGATTTATAGGTTCTCCAAGCGTGACCCGATAAGTATCCACGTATCACCATTTCAACTTTAACAGGATCGCATTTCTTACCTATGGTAACATTCGGATCGGGCACAGATTCTACCCAATTGGGAAGGATATCCTTACAAGCGTCCAAATTTTTAGCCGCAATGGTATTCAATACTTGCCCTTTCAAAGGGATAGGCCGTGGTAAAATCACATCGAATGCTGAAATTCGATCTGAAGCCACCATAACCATGCGGTTATCAAGGTAATATACATCCCTTACTTTTCCGCTATAAAATCCAGTTTGTCCTTTAAACGAAAACTGGGTTTCTTTTAATGCATTTCTCATTGATGCAAATATACGTTTGGTATTCACTAATTAAAAAACCACGAGGGTAGAATTGTATCAGTTATTCTTTTTATTTCCCTCTTTACTTTGTTCTAATTCCTTTAAATAATTTTTTGTAGGCTTTTTGGATTCAATGAATTCATCATTTTTGTAAATGTGCAATTCAATAACCTCACCCCTTTTATTATACACGTTCCAAATACCTTCTTTTTTATTGTTTTTATAATCTCCTTCCAAGGTTAGTTTCCCGTTTTCATTATATTCACGGAAGGTTCCATAAATAGTTCCCATGGAGTAAGTGGTGGTAGTTTTTACTTTCCCATCGGGGTAATAACCGGTTACCACACCATGAATTAGCCCAAAGTTGTTTTCACCAGCGGAGAGTTTAACCCCTAAACTATCGTATGTTTCAAATAGGCCATGGGGCTTTCCTTTATCGTAATGTTCTGTTTTACTCACCTGGCCGTTTGGATGAAAATATTTCCAAGTATTAACAGGGGTATCTTCTTTATATTGCATATGTACGGTTTTTACACCCATCTCTGTATAAAGAATAACCGATCGAAGGTCATCGTTTTCAATGATTTCAGTTAACCTCGATTTACCATTTTCATAATATTGATGATTCGTGCCTGTTTTTTTATCTTGGATGAATTGATAATCATATTTGATGTTACCATTTAAATACCAAGACCTGCTGTGTCCATCTTTCAATCCATTGGCGAAACTTGTTTCAGCAATTAAAAGTCCGTTTTCCGTGTATTCTTTCATCCATCCATTTCGTGCACCTTCTTTGATCTCGCTGTCGGTAGCAATTTGCCCATTTTCAAAATAGGTTCGGATGTATTTAACGGGTATTCCTCGGTCATAATACGCCTCACTTTCCAAAATCTTATTTGGGTAATAGGTTTTGGCAATCCCCGTTTGTTTTCCATCAGAATAGCTCAATTCTTGCTTAATATTTCCATTTTCATAGAATTCGACTACTCTTCCTTCCGGATTTCCTTTTACAAAAAGAGCTTTACTTCGTTCCGCTCCTGAGGGATAATACATGAAAACACTATCGATTAATAAGTCTTTTGAAAACTTACCTGTTTGAATCACATTACCATGGTCATCAAATACTTTTACAGGCCCTTCTTTTTTGCCATTGGAATAATACAATTGGCGTTGAAGCTTTCCATTATCATAGTATTCTTTGAATTCCCCAGTTCGGAAGCCATCCTCATATTTACCTTCTAATGATATACCGCCAGTAGGATAGTACGCATGGTATTCTCCTATAATGATATCGGGCTCTTCAATAAGCACATGGTAATGCTCCTTCACCAACTCTTTACTATACGGATCGTAATAGGTTTTAACCTCACGGGTTTTCTGTGAAAACGCCATGATTGGAAGAAATAATAATATGATAATACTTTTATTCATAAAGCAATGTTACCCAAAATCGTACCAGAGGTCAAATCATTCATCAAATTATGCGATGTGCACACGTTCTTATCGGCGAATGACCATCGCCGAAGCACCACCACCGCCATTGCAAATACCAGCAACACCAATTTTACCATTCTGTTGTTTTAGAACGTTTATTAAGGTTACAATAATCCGAGCCCCGGAGGCTCCTAGTGGGTGTCCGATTGCAACCGCACCACCGTTTACATTTACTTTCTCAGGATTTAATGATAATTTCTCGTTGTTAGCAAGGGCTACAGCGGAAAAAGCTTCATTAATTTCGTAGAAATCGACGTTTTCAGGCGATATACCAGCACGTTTAATCGCCAAAGGTATCGCAAGAGACGGGGCCGTTGTAAACCACATGGGATCAGTAGCCGCATCAGCAAAGCCTTCAATTACCGCCAAGATATCTAGCCCTAGTTCATTCGCTTTTTCAACACTCATTAATACTACTGCTGCAGCACCATCATTGATCGACGAGGCATTCGCCGCGGTAACTGTTCCATCAGTATTGAAAATGGGTCTCAATCCAGGGATTTTATCAAAATTCACCTTGGTATACTCCTCATCTTCATTTACAATGATGGGATCTCCTTTTCTTTGTGGAATAGCAACAGGAACGATTTCCTCATTAAATTTTCCGTCTTTCCAACTCGCTGCCGCACGTTTGTACGAGCCGATGGCATATTCATCTTGCTTTTCACGGCTTATGCCCATTTCTTTGGCTGTATTGTCGGCACAATTTCCCATTGGACAAGCATTGTAAGCCTCCCAAAGTCCGTCGTTTAACAAACCATCTACCACCGCTCCGTTACCATACTTATATCCATATCGTGCGTTTGGAAGGTAATAAGGGATGTTTGACATGCTTTCCATTCCTCCAGCAATAACCACGTCGTTTTGACCCAGCATAATAGATTGAGCAGCTAGAGATATCGCTTTCATACCAGAAGCACATACTTTATTCACCGTAGTGGCAGGAACATTGTTTCCAATTCCAGCACCTAAAGCAGCTTGTCGAGCTGGCGCTTGACCTAATCCAGCAGAAATAACATTGCCCATATAAACTTCTTGAACCAATGAAGGATCGAGATTTATGGACTTCATGGCTCCTTCAATGGCAATCGAACCTAGTTTTACAGCTGATATAGTGGATAAAACACCACCAAAACTTCCAATGGGTGTTCTTTTTGCAGAAACAATGCATGCTTTTTTCATACTGAGCTTATTTAAATATTTTCAATACAAAAATAAGAGAATAGGAGGGGATGCCAAAAGATTATATAGGTATTCGTATATTTGACTAGTAAATAATTAAACTTTCGAAATGACTTCATTTGACGATTTTAATTTAATTGAGGAAAAAGAACTTATTCCAGGGTTTTTTGGTAGAATGAAACATACCGGAAAGATGACAATAGTGAAATGGAAGGTCAAAAAAGGAGCTGTTCTTCCCCCTCACTCACACCCTCATGTTCAAGTGACTATGGTGCTGGAAGGAGAATTTCAAATGACAGTAAATGATGAAAGTAAAAATTTACACCCTGGAGAAATTGTTTCGATTGATGGTGAGGTGGTACATGCGGGAAAGGCATTAACTGATTGTCTATTGATTGACGTTTTTCATCCGGAAAGAGAAGAGTACAAATAAAATAAAGAACTACTATGAATTTAGATTTAACAGGAAAGACAGCATTAATCGGAGGTGCCTCTCAGGGCTTAGGTTTTGCATCAGCTTATGAGTTGAGTGAACTTGGAGCTACTTGCATCTTGGTTAGTAGGAATGAGGAAACCCTTAAAAAGGCGGTAGCTCATCTAGATAGTTCAAAGGGGCAAAAACATGCTTATTTAGTAGCTGATTATACCAACCCTACACAGGTCGTAGCACAGGTGGAAGAGTATATTAAGACTAATGGACCAATAGAAATACTAATTAATAACTCCGGAGGTCCTGCCGCTGGGAATATATTAACGATGAAAACCGAAGACTTTGAGCACGGTTTTAAAATGCAT